>JALFHZ010000138.1 GCA_022776445.1 Lachnospiraceae bacterium | reverse complement strand
TATGTAGGCCTTCAGCTGTTTGGAATACCGGGGATATTGCTGGGACCGGCGGGGGTTCTTCTGATCTGTGATCTGGCCGCGGCATGGATGCCGGACCGGTAGAAAACGTGCCGGACCGGGCGGATTCCTATATGTTTCCTTCTTTAAACCGGCAGATCATGTCCTGCGTCAGGCTGAAGCGTCCTTCATCTTCAATCGGAATGTCTTCCCGTTCAAACCACTCTGCCAGTGCCAGTTCCTCACGGTCCAGATGGATATCCTCCTCTTCCGCCAGATCACAGAAGAATCCTGAGAGAATGCTGCCGGAATAGGACCACGGCTGACTTTTATAATAACGGATGTTGGTTACCTTCAGACCGACTTCTTCCATGACTTCACGCTGTACGGTTTCCTCCAGTGTCTCGCCGATTTCGGTAAAGCCGGCCAAAAGCGCATAGCGTTTGTAGGTGCGGCCGGCATACTTGGAGAGCAAAAGGCGGTTTCCGTGGGTGACGCCGATGATCACAGCCGGTGAGATCCTGGGGTATTCCATCTGATGACAGGCATCACAGTACATCATCCGCTCCTTCTCGTGCTTCCTGAGCGGTGCTCCACAGTGCCCGCAGAAACGGCGGCTTGCATACCATTGGGCAAGCTGATGACCTGTAATTGCGGCAAAGGCCAAGTGGCGCGGTCTGGAGCCGCGGAAAAACTGGACGTTTTCCATGGCGAAGCGGGGGGTTGGCGTGGTTATGAGCGAATCAATAAGATAAAATTCCTGTTCATCTATGGAAAACAGGTAGGTGTAATTCTGATAAATACCCGGATTGTCTGCTTCCAGATCCTGAAAATGCGGGAAGTCGAAGGTGTCCGATGTTTCCTGTCCGCTGCGGCAGATCAGAATGCTGCGTTGTTCGCAGTCACAGTAAAATACATAACTGTCCGGCTTCGGCTGCCGGTCCGGGTAATAGGCGTTGTCATAGTGGTATGGCGCGATATCCTGAATCATGATGATTTCCTCCTTATATGCCGGATTGATTGCCTGAACCGATTATAATATGGAGGGAGAAGGAAATCAATGGATGAACGATGCAATACAGGTGATAATATTTAAGGAGTGGATACTGATCTGTCTATCAATATCCACTCCTTAATGCATTTCGTCCATTGGATCGTACCTCATATTCTTTTTTATTGCAGTACTTTCAACTGCTTCTGATAATATCCTCGATTATCATTTCTTCTGTATTTCCTGATTCTTATACTTTCTCGTCATATAAAAATCGGTTCCTGAGGATAATTTAATTTTTCTTTGGACCGTACCTCCAATTCTTTGATTTTTTGTTTCTCTGTTTTTGTTGTCTTTATAATACCATACACGCATGGAAATGTCAACTATAATTTTGGAATAATTTAAAAATAAATAATAAATTTATGAATTGTGTTGAAAAATTCTGAAAATTAAAGACAAATCCAACCGTTATTGGCTGCGCTGCGAAGCATCCCCCCGCAGTTTGACAGAATGTCTCCCAGTTATTATAATGACATCAGGTGGTGTAGGGGTCAAAAGGTATTTTGTCCCCTATGATACACGGATTGCTTCGCATATCATACATGACCTTTTGACCCTGGTATCATTAAGTTATAAAGAATGGAGACTACGATTATGACATTTACTTACCCGGCGGTGTTTACTCCGCATAAAGATGACGAAGGATTTCATGCTTCTTTTCCGGATCTGGAGTGCTGTGAGGCAGACGGAAGAGATCTGGAAGATACGATTGATGAAGCGAAAGAGGCGGCCTACAACTGGCTGGCACTGGAACTGGAGGAGGGCGGAGAGTTCCCTGCGCAGACGCATATAGAAGATATGGAACTGCCGGAGGGAAGCTTTGCAAAACAGCTGATGATTCGGATTAAACTGATGCCGGATAATGACTGATCATGACCGGAATCGGTGAAAGGAGTAAAATGCCATGACATACATCCGAAAAACGATCTGCCCCTATGACTGTCCGGCTTCCTGCGGCCTGCTGGCGGAGACGGACGGGGAGCGCATGTTTCAGGTCAAAGGGGATCCGGAACATCCGATGACACATGGTCTGATCTGCAGTAAAATGCAGCATTACGAGAAGTCCGTCCATTCCCCGAAGCGCATCCTGACCCCGCTGAAGCGTGTGGGGAAAAAGGGGGCCGGGGAATTTGAGGCAATATCCTGGGAAGAAGCGGCAGATACAATTACCGGCAGATGGAAGGAAATGATTGCGCAGGATGGCCCGGATGTGATTCTGCCGATTTTCTATTCCGGCGTTATGAGTATGATCCAGAGAAAATGTGCAGATGCTTTTTTTAACCGGATGGGAGCATGTGAGGTTGAGCAGACTCTGTGTTCGTCCGCGAAAGGAGCCGGTTATGAAGCAGTTATGGGAAAGACCGGCTGTCTGGAGCCGAGGGAGCTGAAGGACAGTGATCTGATTCTGGTCTGGGGCAGCAATGTCAGGGCGACCCGGATTCACACCATGCCGCTTCTGGCACAGGCAAGAAAGGACGGAAAGAAGGTTATTCTGATCGAATCCTGTGCGCTGGATATGGCACCCTATTGCGATGAAACGGTGCTGATCAGGCCCGGGACAGACGGGGCACTGGCACTTGGCATGATGCATGTGCTGGTGCGGGACGGGCTGGCGGATGAGAGATTTCTGACGGAATTTGCAGATGGGTATGATTGCTTCAAACATACTCTGGGACAGTATGATCCGCAGTGGGTACAGACCGTTACCGGTGTTCCGGCTGCAGTTACGGAACGTCTGGCGAAGCTGTTTGCTGCGGCGGATGCCCCGGCAATTCTGCTGGGAAGCGGTCCGTCCCGCCACGGCAACGGCGGTATGGGAACCCGCCTGATTACGATTCTTTCCGCATTTACCGGTGCGTGGGGAAAGCCAGGAGGCGGGCTGTGCGGATGCAATCCGGGCAATGGCAATTATGTGGATATCACACGGGTGACACGCCCGGATTTCCGGCGCAGGCCGGGCAGAATGATTAATATCAATCAGATAGGGGCGGCACTGACTGCGCAGACACCGGGAGAGGTGATCCGGAGTATTTATGTGTGCGGCGGGAATCCGGCATCCTCTGTGAGCGATCAGACAGAGATCCTCAGGGGATTGAAGCGGGAGGATCTGTTTACGGTGGTTCATGAGCGCTTTCTGACTGAGACAGCCAGGTATGCGGATATCATTCTTCCGGCGACTTTTTCCGTGGAGCAGTCCGATTGCTATGGGGCATATGGCTACTGTACGTTCGGAACGGCTTATAAGATACTGGAGCCGGCAGGCGCATGCAGAAGCAACTGGAATACGATACGGACGCTGGCACAGGCGATGGGATATGAAGAAGCGTATTTCAGGCGAACGGAAGAGGATATGATCGAAGAACTTTTGTCGCATCCGGGACCGGGGCTTGCCCGTGTGTCGGAAGTGGATCGGGAAGTTCTGCGAAACGGCGGGGTGATTTCCACTCCGTTTGCAGATCATCGTGATTTTCAGACAGCAAGCGGCAGAATCAGGATTGTGAATGAGGAGCTTGCGGATCCGGTGCCCGGTTATCGGGAGAATTATGGCGGCGAGGAACCGCTTCGCCTGATATCTGTCCCTGCATTTCATACGCTCAATTCCATTTTTCAGGAGCGGGAGGATCTTTTGGAGCACCGCGGACCGGCGTGTCTGCTGCTGAATCCCGCAGATGCTGCTGAACGGGGCATCCGGGACGGAGATCGGATAACGGCAGAGAATGATCTGGCGGCAGTGGAGTTTATCGCCGGTGTGACGGAGCTTGTGGCACCGGGGACTGCTGCGGCTCCCGGGCTGTATGATGCCGGGCTTACGGGAGGCGGTTTATCCGTGAATGCACTGCATCATGGACGGATTTCTGATCTTGGAAAAGCGACGACGATGAATGACAATCGGGTGGATGTGTACTTGACAAAGCTTTCCAAATAGCGTAAAATCAAGAAAAATATGACGTTGAAGAGGATTAGTAAGCTGACATCACATTCCAGAGAGGAGATCATCCCGGTGCGAGATCTCCATGTCCCTGAAAGCTGAACCGGCCTTGGAGTTCCGCATGAAAATGCGGCGTAGGTTCCGGCGTTAACGGAAGCAAAGAGTGAGTGTCCTGCGCGATGCGGGAGGCTAATCAGGGTGGTACCGCCGAGATGATCCGGTCATTCGGTCCCTTGTCAGATACGACAGAGGACCGGATGACTTTTTTATGCCGCAGGAACTGTTTTCCTGTGACGGGATTCTTTTGAGAATATGAAGGAGAATGATTATGGCAAAGGATAAGAAATTAGTTGAAGCCATCACATCCATGGACGTGGATTTCGCGCAGTGGTATACCGATGTGGTGAAGAAAGCAGAGCTCTGCGATTATGCAAGCGTGAAGGGCTGTATGGTAATCAAGCCGGACGGCTATGCAATCTGGGAGAATATTCAGCACGAGCTGGATCGCCGTTTCAAGGAAACCGGTGTTCAGAACGTGTACATGCCGATGTTTATTCCGGAGAGTCTGCTGCAGAAAGAGAAGGATCATGTAGAAGGTTTTGCACCGGAGGTGGCGTGGGTGACACACGGCGGTCTGGAGCCGCTGCAGGAGCGGATGTGCGTACGTCCTACTTCCGAGACCCTGTTTTGTGATTTCTACGCAAAAGATATTCATTCCTATCGCGATCTGCCGAAGCTGTACAACCAGTGGTGTTCCGTGGTTCGCTGGGAGAAGACCACCCGTCCGTTCCTACGTTCCAGAGAATTTTTGTGGCAGGAAGGTCATACCGCTCATGCAACTGCGGAGGAGGCTGAAGAGAGAACCATTCAGATGCTGAATCTGTATGCGGACTTCTGCGAAGAGGTTCTGGCAATGCCGGTGATCCGCGGTCAGAAGACGGACAAGGAGAAATTTGCAGGTGCCGAGGCAACCTATACCATCGAGGCTCTGATGCATGACGGCAAGGCTCTGCAGTCCGGTACCAGTCATAACTTTGGCGATGGTTTTGCGAAAGCATTTGATATTCAGTATGCGGCAAAGGATAATTCCCTTCAGTACGTACATCAGACTTCCTGGGGTATGACGACCCGTCTGATCGGTGCGATTATCATGGTGCACGGTGATAATAACGGTCTGGTATTGCCGCCGAGAATTGCTCCGACCCAGGTGGTGATCGTTCCGATTCAGCAGAAGAGGGAGGGCGTTCTGGACAAGGCATTTGAGATCCGGGATGTGCTGTCCAATTTCAAGGTAAAAGTGGACGATTCCGACAAGAGCCCGGGCTGGAAGTTCAGCGAATCCGAGATGCGCGGTATCCCGGTACGTGTTGAGATTGGTCCGAAGGATATTGAAAACAATCAGGCAGTTCTGGTTCGCCGTGATACCCATGAGAAGCTGACCGTTTCTCTGGACAACATTGCGGAAGAGGTTGGCAAGCTGCTTGACACCATTCAGAAGGATATGCTGGAGCGGGCAAGAGCACACCGCGATGCGCATACCTATGTGGCTACGGATTTTGATGAGTTTGTAAAGACCATCAACGAGAAGCCGGGCTTTGTAAAGGCAATGTGGTGCGGATGTCAGGAGTGTGAAGACAAGATCAAGGAAGTGACGGCTGCTACTTCCCGCTGCATGCCGTTTGCACAGGAACAGCTTTCTGACAAGTGCGTCTGCTGCGGAAAACCGGCGAAAAAGATGGTATACTGGGGCAGAGCGTACTAGGAAAAACCAGACGTCGATCAGGGCAGGCCGCTGCAGACCTGCCCTGAATTGATTTTTACAGAAACAGCAGGGAGGTCAGGCAGATGGATATAAAAATTCCGCATCATGTAGAACTGATTATCAGAACATTACAGAAAAACGGATATGAGGCATATGCCGTAGGCGGCTGTGTCCGTGATACGCTCTTGGGGCGTGTGCCGGGAGACTGGGACATCACGACATCTGCGCTGCCGCAGCAGGTGAAGGCATTGTTCCGCCGCACCATTGATACCGGAATTCAGCACGGAACCGTGACGATTATGATGGATCACGTCGGCTATGAAGTGACTACTTATCGGATTGACGGGGAGTATGAGGATGGACGTCATCCCAAACAGGTGGAGTTTACTTCCAGTCTGCTGGAAGATCTGCGCCGCCGTGATTTTACGATCAATGCCATGGCTTACAGTCCGGAATCCGGGATTGTGGATGCGTTTGACGGGATGAAGGATCTGGAACGGAAGGTCATCCGCTGTGTGGGAGCTGCCATGGACCGATTTACAGAGGATGCGCTGCGGATTCTCCGGGCGATTCGTTTTTCTGCGCAGCTGGGATTTACGATTGAAGAAGATACCTGGAATGCGGTTTCTGCAATTGCGCCGAATATCGCGAAGGTCAGCAAGGAACGGATCCAGGTGGAACTGACGAAGCTTCTGCTCTCCGGGCATCCGGAGTATATGCGTCAGGTGTTTGAAGCCGGCATCAGCACCTATGTGTCACCTGCGTTCAGCCGGATTCCATGGCCGGATATCCGGATTCCGGCAGACCTTCCGGAGGAAAAATATGTACGCTGGGCAGCGTTTCTGCGGCTGGTTTCTCCGGCGGAGGCAGTGCAGGTGCTGAAGGATCTGAAGCTGGATAATGATACGATTGCCCGGGTGCGCACGCTGGTGAACTGGTCCGGTGCGGAGCTTGCGGCGGATCCGGTCTGCGTACGCCGTGCCATGAGTCAGATGGAACCGGAGGTATGGGATGCGCTTCTGGCGCTGAATGCCTGCGGAGATGATATCCGCGGCCTGACCTGCCGGATCCGGGAACGGGGAGACTGCCTGTCCCTGAAGAATCTGGCAGTGAAAGGGAAGGATTTGATGGAGGCCGGAGTCAGACCCGGGAAGGAGATGGGAGTCATGCTGAACCATCTGCTGGATCTGGTTCTGGAATGTCCGGAGATGAATACCAGGGAGACGCTGCTGACACAGATTCCAAAACCTGAGTCCGGCCAAAATCCTGCACCCCGCGCATAATCTGCCGTTCGCACACATACTCTGGAAGTAGCTGGTAAGCGAAAGAGTGGAGGGGTGAGTGTGAACGATCAGTATCTGGATGTTCTGCAGCAATATGAAGGGGAAACGACGGAGGTTCGGCGCGGCCGCGGAGCGTGGATCTGTGAGCGTTCCGATGGCTGGAAGCTTTTAAAGGAATATCGCGGAACTCTGCGGAGACTGGAATTTGAAGAGGCAGTGCTTGCTTCTCTGAAAGAACGGGGGATTGTCTATGTGGATCAGTATGTCCGGAACCGGGAAGGGGAGCTGCTGACTTCTGCGGAGGACGGAACGCGGTATATCCTGAAAGACTGGTTTACGGAGCGGGAATGCAATCTGAAGGAAAGACGGGAGATTCTGTCGGCAGTGATGTGGATTGCGAAGCTTCATCAGGCGTTCCGGAAGATTCCGTGGAGAGAGGAATGGAACCTTGGTTCCATGCTGCCGCCGGGATTGGCCGAGGAAATGCGGCGCCACACCCGTGAAATGAAGCGGGTGCGGAATTTTATCAGTACCAAACGAAAAAAAAGCGAATTTGAGCTTTGTGTCATGCGGCATTTTTCATCTTTTTATGAGCAGGCACTGGAAGCGCAGGACGGGCTGGAACTACTCGGGAAAAACCAGGAGCAGGACCAGCTTTTTTTGTGCCACGGGGATCTGGATCAGCATCATGTCCTGATGCGGGAGCAGGGGGTGGCCCTGATTGAGTTCAGTCAGATGCATCGCGGAGAACAGATGGCGGATCTCTATCATTTTATGAGAAAGGTAATGGAGAAGCATGGATGGAAAGAAGCTCTGGGGATGGAGATGATCGATGCTTATGACCGGGTTCTTACGATTGGAAAACGGAACCGGCGCTGCCTGTATTATCTGTTTCTGTATCCTGAGAAATACTGGAAACAGCTGAATTATTACAATAATACCAATAAAGCGTGGATTCCGGAAAAGAGTGTGGAAAAACTGAAAAATCTGGAACAGCAGCAGGAGCAGAAGATGCGTTTTCTGGCAAAAATAGAGTGATCGTGCCGGGCTAAATGAATTGACATCATTCCCCAGAAGAGTTATATTTATAGGTGAAATCATCAGATTATTCTAAAAATAACTCGGGGGTGTTGAACATGTATCAGGATGATTATAAGCGCTGGCTGGCAGCGGATCTGGAAGATGCGGACTTAAAGCCGGAACTGGCGAAGATTGAGGGCAATGACGACGAGATTAAGGATCGTTTTGCCGTTGCATTGAAGTTTGGTACAGCAGGTTTGCGTGGTGTCTTGGGTGCAGGTACCAACCGTATGAATATCTATGTGGTACGTCAGGCAACCCAGGGTCTGGCCAACTGGGTGAAGACTCAGGGCGGCACTCAGACAGTTGCAATCAGCTATGACAGCCGTCTGAAGAGTGATGTATTTGCGAAGACTGCAGCAGGCGTACTTGCTGCGAATGGTATTCATGTAAGAATTTATGATGCATTGATGCCGGTTCCGGCACTTTCCTTTGCTACCCGTTATTACAACTGCAACGCAGGCATCATGGTGACCGCGTCTCACAATCCGGCGAAATATAACGGTTACAAGGCATATGGCCCGGATGGCTGCCAGATGACCGATGATGCGGCAGCGATTGTTTATGCAGAGATTCTGAAGACGGACATTCTGGAAGGTGCAAAGTACATCTCCTTCGCAGAGGGTGTTGAGAACGGCATGATCCGTTTTGTAGGCGATGACTGTAAGAAGGCTCTGTACGAGGCGATTGAGTCCCGTCAGGTTCGTCCGGGTCTGTGCAGCACTGCAGGACTGAAGCTGGTTTACAGCCCGCTGAATGGTTCCGGCCTTGTTCCGGTTACCAAGGTTCTGAGCGATATCGGTATTACTGACGTTACGATTGTACCGGAGCAGGAGTATCCGAATGGTTACTTCACCACCTGCAGCTATCCGAACCCGGAGATTTTTGCAGCACTGGAGCTGGGCCTGAAGCTTGCGGAAGAGACAGGTGCAGATCTGATGCTGGCTACCGACCCGGATGCTGACCGTGTTGGTATTGCCATGAAGTGCCCGGACGGCACCTATGAACTGGTAAGCGGCAACGAGATGGGTGCGCTGCTTCTGGATTATATCTGTGCAGGACGTATTGAGAAGGGAACCATGCCGGAGAGACCGGTAGCTGTGAAGTCCATTGTTTCCACACCGCTTGCAGATGCGATTGCTGCTCATTATGGTGTTGAGATGCGCAACGTTCTGACCGGCTTCAAGTGGATCGGCGACCAGATCGCAGGTCTGGAGGCAGCAGGTGAGGTTGACCGCTTTATCTTTGGTTTCGAGGAGAGCTATGGCTACCTGGCTGGTCCGTATGTACGTGATAAAGACGCGGTTATCGGTTCCATGCTGATCTGTGAGATGGCTGCATATTACCGCAGCATCGGAAGCTCCATCAAGCAGCGCCTGGAGGAGATTTACGCAGAGTATGGCCGTTACCTGAATAAGGTAGACAGCTTTGAGTTCCCGGGGCTGACCGGTATGGACAAGATGGCTGGTATTATGCAGGGACTGCGTGACAACCCGCCGACCGAGTTTGCCGGATACAAGGTAGAGAAGGTTACGGACTATACGAAGCCGGAAGAGACCGGTCTTCCGTCCGCGAATGTTCTGATTTACGCACTGGAAGGCGGCGCTACGGTTGTGGTTCGCCCGTCCGGTACGGAGCCGAAGATCAAGACCTACTTTACGACCCTTGGTAAGAATCTGGAAGAGGCACAGGCACAGAAGGATGCGTTGGCAGAGGCTTTGAAGCCGATTCTTGCGTAGATTTTTCAGATGAAATGACAGACATATATGTCGGGGCGGGATCGCCGGAGTGTTCCGGTATCCCGCTTTTTTGTGTGACATGGGAAATTTCAATGGTTCCCGCGAATGTGTCCGGAGCGTCATCACAGCCATTTTCTGGAGGTATGCTCTTCAAAAGATTCTTTCAATTCCTTCAGAGCAGCAGCAAACTGGCGGGAAGCGGCGCTTGGGTTCCGGCGCAGGATATTGCGGCGGCGGCGTGAGGCGAGCTGCTGGCGCAGAGCAGCCGTTTTCTCCGACAGTATATCGTTGAGTGCGTGCAGCCGCTCCTCCTGATTTTTACGGCGCAGCCGCCGTTCTTCTTTTTGCGTTTCGTGGAATTCCAGCAGCTCCTGCCGGAAGGACTGGAGGCGTTCTTCCTGCTCCTCACGGCGTTCCTGGATATCCTGAGACAGCTCCGCTTTCAGCAGAGCAATCTGTACCTGCAGCTCATCCAGCTCACCACGAAGCTTCGTAGCGGCTTCCAGTGCGCGGGCAAGATCCAGGGCATCTCTGGTGGACTGAATAATATCAGACAGGAACGGAACCGTGATGAAAGCCAGTATACTCCACTCCAGAACCGGATTCAGGCTCAGCACAAAGTGCTCGACAGGACGGTGGATCACTTCGGTCATCAGGATGGTCAGGAATCCCCATGCGATGGAGGAAGAGAGGCAGATATAGCCGTTCAGGTTGTATTTCTGATCGCTGTAGTCCCAGTAGCGAACCTTGAAAAGCAGCTCCATGACATATCCGGTGACATATTCCAGGAGTGTCGCGGCAATCACTCCGGAGAGATAGACGAGCAGAAGATTGTCTTTCACCGGAAGGGAAACCCAGAGCATCATTACGGCTCCGGTTCCGTACAGAGGGAGCATGGGCATGCGCAGAAAACCGCGGTTGACGAAACGACGCTCCCGCAGGGACACATAGGCGGATTCGAAAATCCAGCCGAAGAAGCAGTAGATATAAAAAAAGGTAAGCCAGTGATACCAGGCGTAAGTATACATGAAAAATCCCATCCTTATCTGTTGTAGTAGCTTGTATTATAACGTGACATTCGGGAAACCGCAAGAAAATTGACGGAAATTCGGGAATCTCCCGTATATCCGGTGCTTGCACCGCTTCACAAAGTGTGCTACAATCTACAGAAATATAGTTTTCCGGGATTTTGACCGGATTTTCCAAAGAAAGGACCCACACCAATGAATTTATCCTATCAGAGCACACGCGGCGGAGAGAGCGGGCTGACCGCTTCTCAGGCAATTTTAAAAGGTCTGGCTGATGACGGCGGTCTGTTTATGCCGACCGGGATTCCGAAACTGGATGTAAGTATAGAGCAGCTGTCGAAGATGACCTATCAGGAGACGGCTTATGAGGTGATGAAGCTGTTCCTGACCGATTTTACGGAGGAAGAGCTGAAGTACTGTATCAGCCAAGCATACGACAGCAAATTTGATACGGAAGAGATCGCACCGCTTGTAAAGGCAGACGGAGCTTATTATCTGGAATTGTTCCACGGAAGCACGATTGCATTCAAGGATATGGCGCTGTCCATTCTTCCGTATTTTATGACAACGGCGGCAAAGAAGAATCATGTGGAGAATGAGATCGTGATTCTGACAGCTACTTCCGGTGATACCGGCAAGGCAGCTATGGCCGGATTTGCGGATGTACCGGGAACGCGCATTATCGTTTTCTATCCGAAGGGAGGCGTCAGCAAGGTACAGGAGCTGCAGATGGTGACCCAGAAGGGAGATAATACCGCTGTAGTGGCGATTCACGGCAACTTTGACGATGCGCAGACCGGCGTGAAGAAGATTTTCGGTGACCGGGATTTTGCTGAGAAGCTGGCGGCAAAGGGATTCCAGCTGTCTTCTGCAAACTCCATCAATATCGGTCGTCTCGTTCCACAGGTAGTATACTATGTGTATGCATATGCGAAACTGGTTCAGAACGGCGAGATTCAGAATGGGGAAGAGATCAATATCACGGTTCCGACCGGTAACTTCGGCAATATTCTGGCCGCATATTTTGCAAAGCAGATCGGTATTCCGGTGAAGACTCTGATCTGTGCTTCCAATGACAATAAGGTCCTGTATGATTTCTTCCGGACCGGTACGTATGACAAGAAGCGGGAGTTTATTCTGACGACTTCCCCGTCTATGGATATCCTGATTTCCAGCAATCTGGAGCGTCTGATCTATCTGAGCACCGGCTGTGACGCAGAGGCGAATAAGGCTCTGATGGCAGCACTGAGTGCAGATGGTGCGTATACGGTGACCGATGCGATGCGGGCATGGATGAAGGATTTTGTCGGCGGCTATGCGACAGAAGCGGAGAATGCTGCTGAGATCAAGAGAGTATATGATGATACAGGCTACATGATTGATACTCATACCGGCGTGGCTTCTGCTGTTTACAGAAAATATGTGACAGAAACCGGTGATCAGACCCCGACGGTGATTGCGTCTACTGCAAGTCCGTACAAGTTTTCTCACAGTGTTATGGAAGCGGTATTCGGCGATCAGGGGAATAAGGATGAATTTGCCATTATCGATGATCTGTGCAGAGCTTCCGGTGTTGCGATTCCGAATGCGGTAGAGGAAATTCGCAATGCACAGATCCGTCATAAGCGGGAATGTGATGTTCCGGCTATGGAAAGTACGGTAGCAGAGATTCTGGGATTATAGGAATGGCCGGCGCACTGTATTCAGTATCATGTATAAGTGTGCAGAAAGTCAAAGTTTTGCTATTCAAATTCGCGGAAATGTATTATAATAACAAATAGATGCTGTCATGCATGTACGGTATATGGACTGGCAGCAGAATAATGAAATGGAGGCTTTGTATTATGTTAGTATCTGCAACAGAAATGCTGAAGAAAGCAAAAGAGGGACATTATGCAGTAGGTCAGTTTAACATTAATAATCTGGAGTGGACCAAGGCTATTCTTGCGACTGCACAGGAATTGAATTCTCCGGTTATTTTAGGTGTATCAGAAGGTGCCGGCAAATATATGACCGGTTTCAAGACGGTAGCTGCTATGGTAAAGGCTATGATCGAAGAGATGAATATCACGGTTCCGGTTGCTCTGCATCTGGATCATGGCACCTATGACGGCTGCTATAAGTGCATCAAAGCCGGCTTCTCTTCCATTATGTTTGATGGTTCCCATTATCCGATCGAAGAGAACGTTGAGAAGACCAAAGAACTGGTGAAGGTTGCTCATGCTATGGGGCTGTCTATCGAGGCTGAGGTTGGTTCCATCGGCGGCGAGGAAGACGGTGTAGTTGGTATGGGCGAGTGTGCAGATCCGGACGAGTGCAAAGCGATTGCAGATCTGGGAATTGATTTCCTGGCAGCAGGTATCGGTAATATCCATGGCAAATATCCGGCAAACTGGCAGGGATTAAGCTTTGAGACTCTGGACAAGATTCAGGCTAAGACCGGTGATATGCCGTTAGTACTGCATGGCGGTACCGGAATTCCGGCTGACATGATCAAGAAGGCTATTGACCTTGGCGTAGCTAAGATCAATGTAAATACCGAGTGTCAGCTGTCCTTTGCGGCTGCTACCCGTGAGTATATCGAGGCAGGCAAGGATCAGCAGGGCAAGGGATACGATCCGCGTAAGCTTCTGGCTCCTGGTGCTGCAGCAATCAAAGAGACCGTGAAAGAGAAAATGGAACTGTTTGGTTCTGTTGGAAAAGCCTGAATAGATAAATTTTAAAAAAGACTTGCATTTTGAAACAAAATGGTTTATTTTAGTAGAGAACGATGGTGTTCTTCTTGAGAAAAAAGAAGAATGCCATCGTTTTTTTCTTTATCGGAACGCATGGGAATTTACAGCATGGTAAAGAAAGTAAAGTGTGTCAGGCAGAAAACTTTAGAAAATTAAGTAAAAACCGAAGAAAAAGCCATTGACGAATCGGGCAAAAGCTTAGATAATAATGTGGTGATTGCCTGGCAAATGAGGAGACCGGGAACGGAAATTCAAAGAGAGGAAGGAAAAGTTTATGAGCGAGATCGTAAATGTAGCTGAGATTTTTGGCAAAAACGTGTTTAACGAGACCGTAATGAAAGAGCGCCTGCCGAAGAGTGTATTTAAAAAAATGAAAAAAACCATCGAGGATGGTGCGGAACTGGATCCGTCTATCGCTGATGTAGTAGCACATGCAATGAAAGACTGGGCGATTGAAAGAGGTGCGACCCATTATACGCACTGGTTCCAGCCTCTGACCGGTGTTACCGCTGAGAAACATGATTCATTCATCTCTGCTCCGGATGCGGAAGGCAAGGTTATCATGGAGTTTTCCGGCAAAGAGCTGATCAAGGGTGAGCCGGATGCTTCTTCTTTCCCGTCAGGCGGCCTGCGTGCTACCTTTGAGGCAAGAGGATATACCGCATGGGACTGCACATCTCCGGCATTTCTGAGAGAGGATGCGATTGGTGTTACCCTCTGCATTCCGACTGCATTCTGTTCTTACAAAGGTGAGGCACTGGATCAGAAGACTCCGCTGCTTCGTTCCATGCAGGCGATTGATAAGCAGGCATTAAGAATTTTGAGATTATTCGGCAATACAACTGCCAAGAGAGTATCCCCATCCGTTGGACCGGAGCAGGAGTACTTCCTGGTAGACCGTGCAAAATATTTACAGAGAAAAGACCTGATTTATGCGGGCCGTACGCTGTTCGGTGCAATGCCGCCGAAGGGCCAGGAACTGGAAGATCATTACTTTGGTGCAATTCGTGAAAGAATCGGTTCCTACATGAAGGAAGTCAATGAGGAACTGTGGAAGCTGGGTGTTACTGCCAAGACACAGCACAATGAAGTTGCTCCGGCACAGCACGAGCTGGCTCCGATCTATGATCAGGTAAACCTGGCAGTTGATCACAACCAGATGGTCATGGGGACTCTGAAGAAAGTAGCCGGCCGTCATGGTCTGACCTGTCTGCTTCATGAGAAACCATTTGCAGGTGTGAATGGTTCCGGTAAACACAACAACTGGTCCCTGACCTCCGATGATGGCATTAACCTGTTAAGCCCTGGCGATACCCCGCATGAGAACATCCAGTTCCTGCTGGTTCTGGGCTGTGTCCTGAAGGCAGTAGATAAACATGCAGATCTGCTTCGCGAGTCTGCAGCAGATGTGGGTAATGATCATCGTCTGGGAGCAAACGAGGCTCCGCCGGCAATCATTTCCGTATTCCTGGGCGAGCAGCTGGAAGATGTTATTGATCAGCTGTGCAGCACCGGTGAGGCAACCCATTCCAAGAAGGGCGGCACCTTAAAGACTGGTGTAGCAACGCTTCCGGATCTGGATAAGGATGCGACCGACCGTAACAGAACCTCACCGTTTGCATTTACCGGCAACAAGTTTGAATTCCGTATGGTAGGTTCCGCAGATTCTATCGCAGCTCCGAACGTAGTACTGAACACGATCGTTGCTGAGGCATTTAAGGAAGCGGCAGATGAGCTGGAGAAGGCAGACGACTTTGATACCGCAGTGCATGATATGATCAAGCAGCTGCTGAAGGATCACAGAAGAGTGATCTTCAATGGCAATGGTTATTCCGATGCATGGGTAGAAGAGGCAGCAAGACGCGGCCTTCCGAATATCCGTTCTATGGTAGATGCAATTCCGGCGCTGACTACCGAGAAGGCAGTGAAGCTGTATGAAGAGTTTGGCGTATTCACAAGAGCTGAGCTTGAATCTCGTGCGGAAGTGGAATATGAGGCATACTCCAAAGTGATTAACATTGAAGCAAAGACCATGATTGATATGGCAGGCAAGCAGATCATTCCGGCAGTGATCAAATATACCACTCAGCTGGCAGGTTCTCTGGGCGCTGTGAAAGCAGCTTGTCCGGATGCGGATACCAGTGTACAGAGCGAACTTCTGGTTGAAGCCTCTGCTCTGCTGTCTGATATGAAGGTTGCTCTGGCAGCGCTGTCTGACATTACCGAGAAATGTGCGGCTATGAGCGAAGGAAAAGCTCAGGCACATGCATACCATGACGAGGTGGTTCCTGCTATGGCAGCACTTCGTGCTCCGGCAGATAAACTGGAGATGATTGTAGATAAAGAGCTGTGGCCATTCCCGAGCTATGGTGATCTGATGTTTGAGGTATAAAAACGCGAATCCCCGTTGTTTCAGTTTTAAAAGCTGGAACAGCGGGGATTTTTCGTGAGGCAGGATGGAGCTTATGCATTGGGCGAAGATAGCTATTGCATGTTTTGATCGGATGATGTTATACTGATACATAGTCTGCAGTGAGGGGAGGAGCATTGGTTGTGGAGCTGAGAATTCCAAAGGCGGTATTTGATCGATTGCCGAGATATTATCGTTATCTTGGTGATCTGATGGATCTTGGGATAAACAGAACGTCATCGTATGATCTGGCGGAGCGGATGAGTTATTCGGCAACTCTGATCCGTCATGATATGAGTACGCTGGGAGATTTTGGCCGCCTGGGCTATGGATACGATGTACCTTATCTGCATACAAAGATCAGTGAAATTCTCGGTATAAACCGGTGTCATAACATTATTGTCATCGGCTCCGGCAATCTGGGGCATGCGATTGTCAATCATTCGAATTTTGCTCAGTATGGCTTCGTCATGAAAGGAATGTTTGATGTGGATCCCCGGCTAATCGGAATGGTGATCCGTGGGATTGAGATTCAGCCGCTTGACCGGTTGGAGACATTTATCCAGGAGCAGGATATTCAGATTGCGGCCGTGACGATTCCGAAGAATAAGGCAGACAATCTGGTGGATCGTCTGGTGCGTGCCGGAATCAAGGGAATCTGGAATTTTTCGCATCTGGAGGTGAATGTTCCGGAAAATGTGGTCGTAGAAGATGTACATCTTTCGGAGAGTCTTATGAAATTGTTATATCAGATGAACCACAGATGAGGCATGTGGTCAGTTTCAGGCTTATTCGGTGCGCCGCACCGGATGGGCTTTTCTTTTTGCTTTAATTATAGTATAGTAATAATAATTCGGTACGGCTGGAAATGAAAAGAGGAACAATCAGATGAAACATTATGATTATATATTAGTAGGAAGCGGTCTGTATGCGGGCGTATGGGCACACGAGGCGCGAAAAGCGGGAAGGACCTGTCTGGTGGTGGAAAAGCGCAGCCACATCGGCGGAAATGTATTCTGTGAGGATGTGGAAGGCATTCATGTGCACCGTTACGGTGCGCATATTTTCCATACCAGTGACCGGAAGGTATGGGACTATGTCAATGGTCTTGCGGAGTTTAACCGCTATACCAACAGTCCGGTAGCCAATTATAAGGGCGAGATGTACAATATGCCGTTCAATATGAATACGTTCAGCAGGATGTGGGGCATCAGCACACCGGCAGAAGCAAAGGCGATCATTGAAGAACAGAGAAAGGCGGTCAGCGGAGAGCCGGCGAATCTGGAAGAGCAGGCGATCAGCCTGGTTGGCACAGATATCTATCAGAAACTGGTCAAGGGCTATACGGAAAAACAGTGGGGGCGTGACTGCAGGGAGCTTCCGGCCTTTATCATACGGAGACTTCCGGTCCGTTTTACCTATGACAATAACTATTTTAATGATCTGTATCAGGGCATCCCGATCGGCGGCTATAATGTAATCATAAACAAGCTGTTTGAAGGCTGTGATATGGAAACCGGTGTGGACTATCTGGAGCATAAGGCGTACTATGACAGTCTGGGTGAGAAGGTTGTCTATACGGGAATGATCGATGCTTACTATGCTTATCAGTTTGGTAAGCTGGAGTATCGGAGCCTGCGCTTTGAGACGGAGGTGCTGGATGAGGAGAATCATCAGGGAGTGGCTGTGGTCAATTATACGGATCGTGAGACTCCGTACACCCGGATCATCGAACATAAGCATTTCGAGTTCGGAACACAGCCGAAAACTGTGATTACCAGAGAGTATCCGGCAGACTGGAAGGAAGGGATGGAAGCTTACTATCCGGTCAATGACGAGAAGAATCAGGCGTTGTATCAGCAGTATGCCCGTCTGGCAGAGCAGGAGAAGCATGTGATCTTTGGCGGACGCCTGGCGGAATACAAATATTATGACATGGACAAGGTCATTGCGTCGGCGCTGAGCCGGGTGGAGAGAGAACTGGCACAGGAGTAAGAACAAAAGAACGGAGAACCGATATGCCGAAATTTTATGATTCGGAGACGCTGCATCGTCTGCAGCAGGTGGAACTTGAGATTTTAAAGGATTTTATGGATTTGTGTGACCGGCACGGGCTGATGTATTTTGGTATTGCCGGTACGGGGATCGGAGCGAAGCGCCACGGAGGATTTATTCCGTGGGATGATGATATCGACGTGGCAATGCCGCGTAAAGATTTTGAAAAGTTTTTGAAATATGCGAAGAAAGAGCTGGCGGATCGGTACATTCCTCTGAATGCCGCGTATGACAGCCGCTTTCCGATGATGACGACCCGTCTGATGAAAAAGGGGACGTTATTTATTGAAGAGGCGCTGAAGGATGCCGGATGTCCGTGCGGAATTTTCCTGGATCTGTATGTGCTGGATAATGTGGCAGACGCAAAGCTGGCGTATGAACTGCAGTCCTGGGAGGCGTGGTTCTGGAGTAAACTTCTGGTGCTGCGCTGCATGCCGAAACCGTTTCTGTTTCAGACCGGCTGGAGGGCACGGCTGATCTGGGCGATTTGCGGGATGGTGCATCGGAGCATGAAGCTTCTGCACATCTCGCCGGACTGGCTGCGCAGGCGCTGTGAGAAGGTCTGCCGCAGATATGAGAACAGGAAGACCCGGAGAATGGCGTTTCTGCCGGATACCAGTCCCTACTGGAATGTGATTGACAAGACAAAGCTGCTGCCGCTGCGCAGACTTCCGTTTGAGCATCTGCAGCTTTACTTTGCCAATAATATGGAAGAACTGCTGACCAGGCAGTATGGTGCCTATATGGAACTTCCGCCGGTGGAGAAACGGAAAACGCATTATCCGTACCGGCTGGAATTTGGTGATCAAATAGAAATGGGGAAATAGCCATGTATGTAAAACCATGTATCAGAGAAATTGTGAGAATCGGCGGGGATCAGGGGCGATATGGGGCTCTGCGCCTGGATATGAATGAGAATCCGGGAGGTCTGCCGAAAGAACTGGTAGAACGGGTGAAACAGGAACTGACACCGGAGTATCTGGCCATGTATCCGGAAGAGAGCCGTATGAAAAAGCTGCTGGCGGATTATCTGAGCACGACGGTGCAGCATGCGGTATTTACCGAGGAGCAGCTCTGCCTGACCAACGGTTCGGATATGGGAATCCGTTACCTTTATGAGATTTTTGCAGAGCCCGGAAGTACTGTAGTGACTGTAGCACCGAGCTTCGAGATGTATCGGATTTACGGAGAAGTATTTGGTCTGCAGCATCGCCCGGTGGCGATCGGGGAAGATTTTGAGATTCCGGTGGAGCGGGTTCTGGAAGCAATCCGGGAAGATACTGATCTGGTGGTGCTTCTGAATCCCAACAATCCGGTCGGCAGACCTTATACGGAAGCCGAGTTTGAGCGGATTGCAGACCGGGCAGCTCAGATGGGGGCGCTCGTCATCGTGGATGAGGCTTATCACTATTTCTACCGGAATACATTTCTGGAGCAGGTCGTGAAGCGGGAGAACGTGGCGATTCTGCGTACATTTTCCAAGCTTCTGTCTCTGGCGGGCTGCCGGATGGGATACATTGTGTCCACACCGCAGATTATTGAATATGTGCGTCATGTACGCCCAAGCTTTGAGGTCAATACAGTGGCGCTGAAGTTTGGGGAGGAGCTTCTGAGCCATCCGGAGGTCATCACAAGGCTTCAGGAAGAAATGCAGGATGGCAA
>JALFHZ010000133.1 GCA_022776445.1 Lachnospiraceae bacterium | reverse complement strand
AAGTGATTGCTCCGCTGACTATCGAAGAACAGGTCATTCCGAAACTGCCAGGAACATTCATGCCGTCCGGACTGCTCTGCCCGCTTGTTGTTTTTCTATCCTTCATCTCCTGCCTCCATCTTTATTTTTACATGTATCTGTACGCCCCATGCGCACATACAGCCTCAGTCAAGTATACCATTTAACCCCCGTTTTCGCAACGTTTTCTCACCGGTCCGTTTCACCGATAATTTACCTTATAGGAAGTATAATTACCTCGTAATGCAATTTAGGAATTTCAAAAGGGAATTTCAAAAAATCAAAAAGGAGAGTGCATTCATTATGAGAAAGCAGACTAAATTAGTTGCAGTTGCATCTGCAGCAGCTCTGTTAGCTATCGGCGCTTCCATGACCTCCTTCGCAGCTACCGGCTGGGTTGAGGAAGATGGACAGTGGTATTTCTACAACAAAGATGGCGATAGAGTAGAAGACGAATGGAAGAAATCCGGCGACAACTGGTATTGGCTGGACAGCGAAGAAAACGGCGCTATGGCTGTTGATAAGCTGATTGATGATGATGATGATACCTACTATGTTGACGCTAACGGTGTTATGGTTAAGAATACCTGGGTTAAGGTTGTAAACGAGGATCAGGATGACGATGATGATCCGGCTGAATACAACTACTATTATATGCAGTCCAACGGTAAAGCTTACAAAGCTCCGGACAGCGGCGAAACCAAGTTCAGAACCATCGATGGCAAGAGATACGCGTTCGATGACGACGGTAAGATGCTTTATGGTTGGGTTGATGGCGACAGTTCTCGTCTGAGCGGCGATACCGACTGGGAATCCCGTGGTGAGAAAGATGTTTACTACTGTGGCGACTGGGAAGACGGCGCTATGAAGACCGGTTGGCAGAAGATCACCGTTTGCGATGGTGACGATGATGATGAAGAGAAGGACTTCTGGTTCTGGTTCAAGTCCAACGGTAAGAGATATATCAATACCTCTGGAAAAGCTTACAAAGAGGATAAGAAGATCAATGGTAAGAAGTATGGCTTCGATGACCGTGGTGTAATGGTTTACGAGTGGGCTAATATGGATACCGCTACTGGTGGCGATGCATCTGTATCCAACTGGCGTTACTTCTCCGATCCGGAAGATGGTGCTCGTAAGACCAAGGGCTGGTTCAAAGTAGTTGCTCCGTCTGATAACAACGACAACGTATTCGATCCGAACTACGATGGTACCGGTTTCGCATCTACCGATGCTGATGATGAGGCTGAGAGATGGTACTATGCAGACAGTGATGGTATTCTGAAAGAAGGCTGCATCGATAAGATCAAAGGCAAATACTATGGCTTCTGGCCAGAAGATGGCGTTGGTGATCAGAAAGCTGGTTCTATGCTGAGCGGTCTGGTACTTCTGGAAGTTAAGGATGATCGGATCATGCATGTATGGGATGACGGCATTGATTCCGATGAACTGGATGACCTGATTGATGATGGTGAGTACAAGGGTGATCCGGTTGTACCGAGTTACGGCGGTGATGTCGTAACGCTGTTCTACTTCGGAAACAGCTCTGACGCTGATTTCGATGGCTCCATGAAGACCGGTACTACTTCCCTGAGCATTGACGGCGATTCCTATCAGTTCAAGTTCGAGAAGAGCGGCGGTGCTGAAGGCAAGGGTCGTGGTGTAACCGGTATCGATGATGACAAGTACATTTATCGTTTCGGTGCTAAGGTAAAAGCTGACAGCGATGACAAGTACAGAGTTGTTTATGCTGATGGTGATATCTCTGATGATGCAACTGTATTTACTCTGGATTCTGAAGATATCAGAAAGAATGCAGTTAAGATGGGCGTTAACAAAGACAGCGAGACCGTTAAGATCGTAGGCGAAGTAGGTAAGGCATGGCCGAAGAACTACAAACTGGTTAACACCTCCGGTGCTATCGTTGATACCAAGAACGGTGCAAAAGACGGTGATGACTGGTACTTCTATGTAGATGACGAGCAGATCGTAATGTACTCCAACAATAATACTCTGAAGGGTAAAGCTGATGAGGATAAGGCATTCATGGATCTGAATCTGGATAGATGGAAAGACTGGACAGATACCGATAAAATCTATACGGATGATGTCGTTGTTGAAGTAAGCGCTGACGAGGATGCTGAATAATCCTTTCTATTTGTAACAAATCTGCTTTACTAAATCCAGAATCCCCTGCCCTGCTCTGTACACTCCGGAGTAAGGGCAGGGGATTTTATAATATTCAGAAACCTTTGGGGGAAAAGGCTTTGCAACCTTATAAATATTCTATAAAAATATTATATTTTCTTTCTTTTGTACCTGTTTTCTTTATAGCTTATTTAAATTCCGTTCATATTTTCAAAATAGAATATTCCATAGTCTATCAAGCAAGGTGACAGATTGTCACTTTTTTTTGTTGTCTGGAGGGGAATGAGCATGACAAAAGAATTTGAAGAATACATGAAAAACAGAGAATTATCCAAAAACACTATCACTGCATACTACAACACACTGAAACAATTCGAATGCAGATACAATACGCTCTCTCAACAGAACCTGCGGGATTACAAAATGTATCTGATTGATCATTATAAACCGCAAACCGTTAATCTGAGAATTCGTGCCATGAACTGCTACCTAGAATACCTGAATAAAGAATCCTGGAAACTTTCTACGATCAAAGTCCAGCAAAAACCTTTTCTGGAAAATGTCATAAGTGAAGCGGACTATCTCTACTTCAAAAACTGCCTGCTTCAGGACCGCGAAATGCTCTGGTACTTTGTGATTCGATTTATGGCCGCAACCGGCGCCCGTGTCAGCGAACTGGTTCAGATCAAGGTCGAGCACGTAAAAATCGGCTACCTGGACCTGTATTCGAAAGGCGGCAAGCTGCGGCGGATCTATATTCCTTCTGCCCTGCAGAAGGAAGCTCTTGCCTGGTTTAAAGAAACAGGCAAAACAGGGGGTTTTATCTTCCTGAATCGCCATGGGAAGACGCTCACATCACGCTGGATTTCCAATCAGCTGAAGCAGCTGGCCGAGAAGTACGGGCTGGATCCGAATGTGGTATACCCGCACTCTTTTCGTCATCGCTTTGCTAAAAGCTTTCTGGAACGCTGCAATGATATCTCCATGCTGGCAGACTTAATGGGCCATGAGAGCATCGAAACCACGCGTATCTACCTGCGCAAAACCAGCACAGAACAGCAGGCGATTATCAACCAGATTATCGACTGGTAGTCTCCTGGTGACATCCGGAAACGACATTTTCTCTTCCCTTTCCGATCTGGATATGCTATTGTTTAACCATAAGGAGGAAACGATATGCTTGCAGACTATCATGTACATACAGAATTCAGTGATGATTCTGTATATCCAATGGAACAGGTAATTAAAGATGCCATAGCCATGAAAATGGATGAAATTTGTTTTACGGATCATGTGGATTATGGGATTAAGGAAGACTGGGATTGCGGACATCCGATCCAATACCGCGGCAAGAATCCCTTCGCAAACGTAAATTATCCTTTATATGCTGCTGAGATCAGGAAGCTGCAGTCTGCATACGGGGATCAGATCAAAATAAAAATGGGATTGGAATTTGGCATACAGATGCATACCATCTCGAAATACGAAACATTATTTCAGCAATATCCTTTCGACTTTATTATTCTGTCCATCCATCAGGTTGAGGACAAGGAATTCTGGACACAGGACTTTCAAAAGGGAAGAAGTCAAAAGGAATATAATGAATGTTATTATGAAGAGATGCTGAATATCGTAAAATCATATCAAAATTACAGCGTACTCGGGCATATGGATCTGATTACAAGATATGATCAAAAAGGAGTTTATCCTTTTTGCAAAATAGAACCTGTCGTTTCAGAAATTTTAAAAACCGTCATTGAAAACGGAAAAGGAATCGAGTTTAATACTTCCTATCATAGATATGGACTGGAAGACACGACTCCATCCATGGATATCCTGAAACTGTATCGAAAACTGGGCGGTGAAATGATCACCATCGGCAGCGACAGCCATAAACCGGAACACCTGGGTGCATACATAGCAGATGCAGCGTGTTTGCTGAAACAGGCAGGCTTCCGATTTTTCTGCACATATGATAAAATGCAGCCCATCTATCATAGCCTGTAAGCCATGAACAAATGCAAGTTACTACACGGATATCCATACAACAAAAAAACCCTTGAGAAATCAGGGGATTTTAAGCTGCTGACGGGAATCGGACCCGTGACCTCCGCACTACCAATGCGACGCTCTACC
>JALFHZ010000127.1 GCA_022776445.1 Lachnospiraceae bacterium | reverse complement strand
TTCGTATTTTAATTGTTCGTCCATTGTGAGTAATACCTTTCTGATAATGATTTCCTCCTGTTCGTTATAAGTCGTATGGAGGATATTTTACCACATCTGGGACATTTTCATATGTGGTATACTGAGACATTATCATAAATGGCTTATATTTTTTTGGAAAATCTCAAAAGCGATCTTGACAAACAGCAGTAATAAGACTATGATATAAGTACAAAGAAATCTTTTTCCGGAGCGAAGAAGACTATATAATATTATTTCAAGGGAAAGGAGTTCTGGATGAGCTCCTTTTTATATTATAAAATATTTTTTCAGGTTCTACATATACTAAAATCACAAAGGAACCTTGAATTGGATATTCAGGGTTATACAACCCAAAAGGGGGCAATCGGTCAATATGGGATGCCCCCTCTCTTACTTTTCCACTATCGCAGCATTGCCTTGGAAATGACAACTCTCTGAATCTCATTCGTTCCTTCAATAATCCGGTTTACTCTCGCATCACGATATAACTTGGAGATCAGATACTCATCACAAAGGCCGTAACCACCGAAAATCTGTACTGCATCATCCACAATTTTTCCATAAGCTTCCGTTACAAAGCATTTCGCTACAGAAGCCTCTACATTGCATGCTTTTCCCTGATCCAACAGCATCGTTGCATTGTATACCAGCCCACGGCTTGCCTGAATCAGCATTTCCATATTGGCCAGTTTTTCCTGAATCATCTGTTTTGCACAGATTGGCTTGCCAAACGCAACACGCTCCTTCGAATACTGTACGGCCAGATCTCTTGCCAGCTGACATGCACCAAGGCTGGATGCCGCAATAATCGGTCTTGATGCCGTAAGCACCTTCATGGCATTGACAAATCCGCTCTCTTCCGTGCCGATCAGATTCGATGCCGGAATTTCCACGTCTTCAAATACCACCTCTGCCGTATTGGAAAGACGCATACCAAACTTTTCGATCTTCTTGCTGACCGTAACGCCCGGGCGATCTCTCTCGACAATAAACGTTGCAAGGCCTCTGGATCCTTTCGATGGATCCAGCGTTGCCACTACCAGAAATACACTGGCCAGAGATGCATTCGTAATAAACATTTTAGTTCCGTTGATCACATAAGAATCACCCCTGCGAACCGCACTGGTGCGGACTGCTGCACTGTCAGAGCCTGCATCCGGCTCTGTAAGACAGAACGAACTGATGTATCCCTTCTGCAGCAGGCTTGCATAGTACTGCTTCTGCTCCTCACTTCCGGCCGCCATCACAATTTTTCCGCCCATACTGGTCACATTGAACATGCCCATATAGGTGCTCTCAACCTTTGCACCTTCTTCAATCATCATGGCTGTGGTCGTCGTATCCAGTCCCATTCCGCCATATTCTTCCGGAACCTGCATCATATGCAGTCCCATATCAATACCTTTTTGAATCACTTCCTGCGGATAATGACCTTCCTTCTCCCATTCCAGCACATGCGGTTTGATTTCCCGATTCATAAAATCACGAATCATCTCCACCAGGCTCTGCTGATCTTCTGTTATATGATAAAGTCCACTCATGATATGGATCTCCCTTCCGTTTGTCTGTATCAAAGATGCTGATGAGGCCAGCGCGCCTCCAGTTCAGCAATTTTCTCATCACTGTATCCCAGTTCCTTTAGCAGCTCCACATTCTGCTCTCCAAGAAGCGGTGCCCGATGGAACTGTGCCGGGGTTTTTGACATATCGCAGTTGCCGGTACGGGTAACAAATGTCGGCATGCTCGGCATATTCGGCATAGCAGGTGCCTCCTGCAGCCATCCATTGGCACGGAATTCCTCATCACTCCATACCTGATATTCATTATAAACCTTACAGCATGGAACTCCCGCTGCCTCCAGTGCCTCCAGTGCCTCATCCTGACCGGAATAAGTCTCCATCAGCCATTCATTGATCAGCGCAATCAATTTCTTCTGGTTCCGTGCACGATCAGATACCTCCACAAATTCCGGATCCTCTTTCCACTCCGGTTTTCCCATCAGATCACACAAACTTTCCCAGATTCGTTTGCCCGCTGCAGCCAGAACGATATCTCCATCTTTGCAGTGAAATACACCATAAGGACACATTGTCGGATGGTGATTGCCCTGACGTTTGCTCATGCGCTCCGGTCCCAAATTGCAGTGAATCAGCGGTGTGTTGATATAAATCAACGTACGCAGCAGCGAAATATCCACATATTGCCCTTCTCCGGTATCTCTCCAGTGATACAGCGCTGTCATAACTCCGGTGAATAAATTCAGGCCACCCAGCAGATCTCCCAATGGGAATCCGCTTTTCTGCGGAGCGCCGTCAGCCTCACCGGTCACACTCATAATTCCGGACATGGCCTGTGCAATAATGTCGTACCCGGGCTTTGACACATATTTTCCCTTCTGACCGAAAGTCGTCAGAGATGCATAAACAATATCCGGTTTGATCTTACATACGCTTTCGTAATCCAGTCCGTATTTTTTCATGGTACCCGGACGGAAATTTTCCAGAATTACGGTAGCAGTCGGGATCAGTTTCTTCACAATCTCCAACCCTTCCGGATCCCGCAGATCCACAGCCAGAGATTTTTTCCCTCTGTTGAACCAGCAGTGGCTCAGACTTTCTCCATCAATCATCGGCGGGAATTTACGACCATCCTCACCGCGTTCTGGCCGTTCAATCTTAATGACCTCGGCACCATAATCTGCCAGCATAGCTCCGGCAGTCGGTCCGGCAGCCATGGTCGTAAAATCCAGGACCCGAATTCCTTCCAGTGCTTTCTTACTCATCAATCACTTCCTCCTCTTCCTATTTCGCGTAAATTCCATTCAGACGCGCCAGCTCCTGCTCTGCCTCTGCCATGATTCCATCGATGATCTCCTTGCAGCTCTGAATCTCATGAATCAGACCGCATGCCGGTCCAACCGCAAAGAGACCGCTGTTTACATCACCATTTTCATACGCAGCTTTACCTTTCTTTCCGGAAATGACACTCATCAGTTCTTCCAGAGATGCCCCTTTTGCTTCCATTTCCAGACATTTCTTAGCTGCATCATTATCTGCAACACGAACCATATTGCGTATGCTCTTCTGACAGAGCGTTGTTTCATTCTCCGCCGCATTTACAATCCAGTCTTTATGATTCTGATGAATCCAGCATTCTTTGCTTGCCACAAAACGTGTTCCCATTACAATACCTTCACATCCAAGGCTGAGCGCTGCCAGAAGTCCACGGCCGTCTGCAATGCCTCCGGCAGCAAGTACCGGGACTTTCACCTCTCTGGCTGTGCGGTTGGACAGCACCATCGTTCCTACCCCATCGGTATGCGGATGTCCGGCAACCTCGTAGCCTGCCATCGTGATCAGATCTGCACCCATGCTTTCTGCTTTTTTCGCATGCTTTACGCAGGCAGCCTTGTGAATCCATTTCACCTGATCCTTATGCGCATTCAGAACATCTGCCAGTTCCTGCGGGCTGGCTCCTGCAGTTTCCACAGCCGGAACTCCTTCTTCCAGAATCACCGCAACCTGGTCAAACAGTTCTTTGCCCGGCCGAAGACTCGGAATCAAAGAAATATTGACTGCAAACGGTTTGCTGGTCTTTTCCTTCACTGCACGAATTGCTTTCCGCAGATCCTCCGGATTCGGATAAATCGTCACATTGATCGTTCCCAAACCGCCAGCCTCCGATACGGCTGCCGCCAGCTCCGGTACTCCCAGATGCTGCATACCTCCCTGCATAATCGGATACTCAATTCCAAGCAGTTCCGTCATTCTTGTTTTCATGATCATAATTCCCCTTTCTGTTATCGTTTGTATCTGATCTTCTGATTATGGATGCTGTCTCACCGCTCCATCATTTTTTAATGCAGCAATTTCCGCATCGGCATATCCATTTTCCTTCAGAATCTGATCCGTATGTTCTCCCATATGCGGTCCGCGCCCGCAGGGCATATCCCCGATATTGCGGGAACGAATCGGTGTCATCGGCATCATATACTGATTGCCGTTTTCAAACGTAAATGCACGAATATATTGATTCGCCTCCGCCTGTGGATCCTGACTGATTTCCCGGTAATGGCGCAGACGGTCAAAAACGATATCCGCTTTTCTAAGACGATCCACAATTTCTTTCGAATCAAATCTGCGAAAAGCTCTCTCCAGAATCGGAATCAGTTCGCTCCGATTTTTTGAAATCAACCCGGCATCTAAAAATCGCGGATCATCCGCAGTCTCAGGGATCTCCAAAGCTTCTGCCAATGCTCTCCAGTGACGGTCACCCTCTGTAATCGCCAGCTGAATCCATTCTCCGTCTTTGCATTGATAAAACGTATACAGTGCGCTCATCACTTCCCGCTTTTTGGGATACTCATACCCATACTGCGTAAAAGTGGACATTGCTGCACACGCCCAGACAGCACTGCCAAACAAAGAGACCTCCACCATATCTCCTTTCCCGGTACGTTCACGGGCAAACAATGCCGCACAAATCGCGCCAAACAGAGTTGTACCGGTCATACAGTCCCCTACACATCCCGGTGCTGTAGCCGGATAACCGCCAGGCTCTGCCACATCTGCCAGCAAACCGGAACGTGAAAAAAATGCTACTCCATCATATCCGGGTGCATCCACATCCGGTCCCTGCTGTCCGTAGCCGGTAACCTGCGCATAGATCAGCCGCGGGAATTCCTCCTTCAGAGAATCATAGTCAAGCCCCGCCTTTACCAGTGCTTTTTGACGATTGTTCGTCAAAAAAACATCTGCCTCTTTCAACAGCCGAAGCAGTACCTGCCGTCCTTCTTCTATTTTTGTGTTTATCAGAATATCCCGTTTATTTGCGTTATAAATATCAAACAACGGATTTTCCTGTTCGGTCACCGGAACCCCGCAGTTTCTTCCGTAAAAACGCCAGGAATCTCCGGCAAAGCTTTCCACCCGAATCACGCTGGCTCCCCAATCCGTCAGCAGCCTTCCCGCTGCAGGGGCTGCCACAAAATTGGCAAATTCAATCACCCGAATCCCTTCCAGTGGTTTTGTTATACTCATAAGCGAATCCCATCCTGTCTAGTCATGCTGTTTTACAACACCATCTGCCAGCATTTTATCAATCTCTTCCTCACTGTACCCAAGATCTTTCATAATAGAAACCGTGTGTTCACCAAGCATCGGTCCCTGGTTAAATTCCGGAAGCCCCATGTTTTCGCTTCGCAGGCAGCTGCGAACCAGCTTTGCTTCTTTTCCATTGGGATACTTCATCGTGTAGATGAAATCATTGGCGAGGGCCTGCGGATCCGTCAAAATATCATCATACCGGTACAGAATCTCACAGGAAAGATTCGCCCCGTTAAAGATATCTCGCCATTCTTCTGCTGTTTTTGTCCGGAAAATCTTTTCAAAACGCTCAATCACCGGTTTTGCAATCTCCGCTTTATTGAAATTTGCCCGCGTCGCATACCGTGGATCATCCACCATATCATCGCAGCCGAGCAGCCGGTAATAAACCGAAGCATCCCGGTTGAAGTTCACCACCTGCGGCATAAACCAGCGATCATCCTTACACTTGAACGGAGCCCCGAACGGACTGGAATTTTCTCTGCGTTTCGGCATCTTGAATCCATACTGAGAACCGCTTACCAGAATATTCGCCAGCCAGATCGCTGTTCCATACAGGCTCAATGAAACCCGGTCGCCCTTCCCGGTCTGACGTGCTGCAAGTACAGCAGAAACTGTCGCTGCCATCAGTCCCAGTGCACAGGTTACATCACCAAATCCCATCGGCATATACACCGGATAGGCATCCGGATTATCGTCGTAAATCGCCTGACTGTACAGGAAACCGCCTCTTGCCCAAAACGCAGTATTGTCATATCCCGGTCTTCCCGCCTCTGCACCCTTTTCTCCGTAGCCGTCCAGCTGAGTCATAACCAGACGCGGAAATTTCTCTTTCAAGGTCGGATAATCCAGCCCCATATGCTGCAATGCCTCCGTGCGGTTATTCGTCAAAAAAACATCCGCACCTTCCAAAAGGCGATACATCACTTCACGGCCGGCTTCCGTTTTCAGATCAATACTGATAGCCCGTTTATTGGCATTCAGATTATCAAACAGCGGATCAAAGTCATCATCTGCCGGTGCCCCGATTCCCAGCGGCCACTTCCGGAACGTATCTCCTCCTTTTGTATTTTCAACCTTAACTACATCGGCACCCCAGTCTGCCATCATTCTTCCGCAGCTGGATGCCGCTACCTGAATGGAAAGCTCTACTACTTTAATCCCCTGCAGTGGTTTATACTGCTCCATACTTGTTTCCTCCTTCATTTCATCACAAATAATTCGCTGTATTAAGACTAACACGATCTCCTTGTGAAATCATTGGCAAACGTTACGAAAGATTTCTTATCGCCATTCTCAGAAATTCGTTATTTATGCCGTTTCGCCGGAAAAAGCGACCTTTTATAATAAATAATGACAACGTACAATGAAAGGAGAATTTTATGCACTACTGCCCGCAAACTGAAAACTGCCCACTTACATTCAATCCATTTAAAGCCTGTGTAGCTCCTCGCCCCATTGGCTGGATTTCTACTATCAGCAAAGAAGGCATCTGCAATCTGGCACCATTCAGCCAGTTCCAGAATCTCTCGTACGATCCTCCCATGGTGATGATTGCTATTAATCAAGGCGGTGATGAACCAGACAATGTTTATCGCAAAGATACTGTCAAAAACATAGAAACCACAGGCTGTTTTGTATATAACGCTGTCACCTTCGACCTGAAAGATTCCATGAATCTGACAGCCTGCGGATATCCCCCCGAAATTGATGAATTTGAAATTGCCGGTTTACATAAGGCAGAGTCACTCCGTGTAGCAGCTCCGCGTGTAGCCGAAAGCCCGATTCAATTTGAATGTGAATATCTGCAGACCATCCGAATCCCCGGAACGATTGCCGGAGGCAAGGGAACAACCGATCTGATTATCGGAAAAGTCGTGGAAATCCATGTTGCCGATACCGCAATTCTCCCAACCGGAAAACTGGACTATGAAAGTCTCAGGCTCTTGAGCCGAGCCGGATATTGGGATTACGGTGTCCTGGACAAAACATTCTCCATGAAAGTCCCCGGAGTCAGCGACACCCGCATGGCAGCTATGGAGGGACGCAAACCATGATCAGCTTTATTGGAATCCTCATAGGACTTACACTGTTTGTCCTGTTGGCTTTTCGGGGCATTAACCTGATTCTTTCCGCTTTCGGCAGCGTCTGCATCATGTTCCTGTTTTCCGGCATCTCCCCCATGACCGGCTTGACGGAAACCTTCCTGCCCGGGCTTGCCTATTTTGTACAGCATTATTTTATGCTCTTCCTGTTCAGCGCCCTCCTCGGGAAATTGATGAGCGACGGAGGAACTGCCAGACGCATTGCCCTTTCGCTAGCTGGAATCATACAAAAAAATAAACAGGCAAGAGAACAACGTTTCTATTGCCTGCTTCTGGTTCCGATTTTGTATTTTATTCTGTGCTATGTCGGAATTTCCGGGTTTGTCGTTGTATTTACCGTGCTTCCGATTGCAAAAGATCTGTACCGGCAAACGGACACTCCCTGGCGGCTTTACTGTATTGCAGGTGCTCAAAGTATCAGCCAGTCCTTCCTGGTCGGTTCCCTTTCTGCCTGCAACATCTATGCCTCAGATGTATGCCAGACCACAACGACAGCCGGGCTCCTTCTTTCTCTGATTATGGTAACTGTATTTTGGACCGTCAGCCTGCTTCTGCTGCGCATCACCATCAATTCTATCGAAAAGAAGGGAGAAGGATTTCTGCCTTCCGGCAGCGGGATTCAGGCAGCATCTCTGGACGAAGGACTTCCTGAGCATGATTTGCCGGGCCTGATTCCAAGCCTGATTCCAATGATAGCCGTTGTGCTGCTCAGTACGGTTTTTCACATCAATGTCATTCCTGTGCTTTTCATTGGGTGTATTCTGACCATCTTCGTTGGTTGGAAAAATCTTCGCCCCTGCTTCAAGAAGAGTCTGTCAGCCGGTATCATGGCTTCCTACAGTCCGATCTTAAGCGTTGCAGCAACCTACGCGATTGGAATTTCCCTGAAATCACTTCCCGGCTTTTCTTTCATTGAGGCAGCACTTGCCCGGATGCCTGCCCTGATGGAAGGCTGCGGTCTCGGACTGCTTGCTTCCTTTATTATGGCAAGCGCCGCTGCGCCGGTAGCTTCGTTCGGACCGCAAATGCTGGAAAAGTATACAGAAGCCGGTCTTTCTGCTGCAAATGCACATCGGATGATGACATTGACTTCTTTCACCAGCATTGCACCTCATAACGCAGGAATCTCCAATGCCGCTCAGGTACTGCGGCTCCCCTACTCGGAATGCATTAAGGTTTACATGCTTTATACGTATATTCCCGGAATCTGTACTACGATTGCGGCATGGATGTGTTTCTACTTTGGAATCATTTAAAAAAACGAGAAGACAACCCCAGATTGGTAGTCTTCTCGTTTTTTCATGGAATCCACACGCCATCCCCACCGACATAATACCCGTCCGGTGTCCGTGTATTGGCCATCAGTGCGCCGTCCGATCCGCAGTAATACCATTTATTATCCTTCTGGATCCATCCATACCGGATATAGCCGGATTCATTGAAGCAATACCAAAGCCCGTCAATGCACTGCCAGCAGTTGCGCGGGTAAGTGTTATTTGCATACTGATACCACCAGCCATACGGATCCAGGCACCAGTGGCCACCACTTCCGGTTGTCACCCCGGGCGTGCTGTAGCCATACGCACCGCCGGAGGCTCCCGGACCGCTGCCGGAACTTTGACTATAAACGCCTCCCACAACACCCGGGCCGTGATTGCTGTCCCAGGTACCGCTGCCCGGACCGCCCGAATATCCTCCGCCCAGATCTTCTGCTTCCGAAGAAGTCACATACCAGTTATAAGAGCTGGTCCAATCCCCCTTCTCAGATCCGTTTCCTACCGCCCGAACTTCAAAATGGTAATCCCCTCTTCGGGTAATGTCTTCTTCAAATTCATAATAATGTTCTTTTGTCTCTCTTGTCCCGGTCACCGAAGAACTTCCCCGATACAATCTCACCTGATAGTATCGCGCATTCGGATTTTCATCCCACTTTGCGGTTCCGTCTGACTCATCCCAGACAGCACCTGTCACCGTCAGATCTCCATTTGCCGGTCCTGTCTGTGTCTCCGCATAAACCGAAACCATACTGCCGCACGTCAGAATGCCCGCCAGCAGAATTCCTGCACAATGCTTCACCATGCCCCATCGGATTCTCATATGTATTTCTCCTCCCATCTACAGACTCGTCGACTTTGGCAGTGTAAAGATAAATTCCGAACCCACGCCTTCTGTGCTGATCACATCAATATTCTCACCATGCGCCTGAATAATTTCTTTTACGATCGACAAGCCCAGACCGGTTCCCCGCTTATCCTTGCCGCGCGACAGATCCGTTTTGTAAAACCGCTCCCAGATCTTTTTCACACTGTCCTTGGGAATACCGATTCCGGTATCCTTGACTGAAATAAAAACCTTTTCATATCGGATGGAAGTCTGGATATAAATCGTCGCATCATTGTGGCTGAATTTGATCGCATTGTCAATCAGGTTATAAAGCACCTGTTGAATCTTCCCCAGATCTGCATAAACCATCTGAATACTGTCTGAAAAAGTCAGATCAAAGGTAAGGTTTTTCTGATTACATATCACCTCAAAAGAAGCCGCGGTATCCTTGATCACCCGGTTGATATCAAAATTGGACCGGGACAGATACCCCTTGCTGTCCAGTGTATTCAGCGTCAGAAGTCCCTGGGTCAGCTTCGTCAGACGGTCTGTCTCCGAGAGCACACGGGTCAGATATTTCTCATACATCTCTGGTGGAATCGTTCCGTCCAGAATTGCTTCCAGATATCCCTTGATGGACGTCAGAGGAGAACGGAAATCATGGGAAACATTGGCAATGAATGTCTTCTGATAGTCCTCCATTTTATTCAGTTCATCCGACATATAATTCAGGGTTGCCGCCAGATATCCTATCTCATCGTGCGTTTTCACATCAATCTGGTAATCCAGATTGCCGGCCGCATATTCATTGGCCCCTTCGGTAATCTTTTTCAGAGGAATATATACCGTTTTCGTAAATATCAGCAAGATAATCAGAGATAATATAAAAAGAATCCCCGTCGAAATATAAACCACATCCAGCGCCCGATTGCTGGATTCCTGAATCTGGCGAATCGGCAGATGAACCACTACATATCCGTAAGTATTATAATTTCCTGTAATCGGTGCAGACACACTTAAAACATCATAATTGAACTGATTAAAATACCGTCCGACACAGTAGGAGCGGTTTCCCGTCGCCGTAGGATCAAATCCTTCAATCACACGCCCGGAGCGATTGGACTGTCTGCTCTCCACAATCACGACACCCTGCCGGTTGACTACCCAGATTTCCGCCCGGAGAAACTCCGCGACCGCCTGCAGCTGCGAGTACGCAGCATTCAGATCCTGCTTCTTCCCGGAATAAAATCCGCTGTAGGACGAAGCAATCAGATTCGCCTCATCATACAGCGCTTCTGCTTTCTCCTCCAGCAGATGTTCCCGCATCATCCGGTCAGAGACGGTTCCGACCGCCGCAAAACCAAGCAGTCCGAACACCAGATATCCCAGTATAAATTTATAATAAAGTGAATGTTTCATGTTATTTCCGCCTTCATGTCAAATATCTTATCATGATTATACACGATTCTCTCATAGCAAACAAGCGTCTCACAATTACTGAACCGTTACTATCCACCATATTTTCAAAAAAGTTTCATCTTAAATCAGAATTGTAATGTTCATACTAATCAGGAATACAGAGAGAAAGGAGTGTTGATCATGGAACATGCACCATCACCGAAGACCAGACCACATCTGGCTATCGCATCCATCCCGGTTCAGGGTTGGGAAACACCGTATGATTCTGTCACCGGTCTGCGCCAGGGAACCATCTTTCCAGGTCTGGATCTTCCGTTTTTTGTGACTGCAGACGGACCGAAGGACAGCGGTATGAAAGGAGGTGCCGCACATGGATGATCGAATCACACGTTTAAAACGAATCCAGGAAATCAGTTTTACGCTCAATGATCTGACGCTGTACCTGGACACTCACCCACTGGATACGGACGCACTGGACGCATTCAGCCAGGCACAGGCTCAGCGCAGGGAACTGATGGCAAATTATGCCCGGGACTTCGAACCGCTGACCATCGACTGTGTCTGCCAAAAACATTTTAACTGGTCTGACGGACCACTGCCATGGGACAACCAGGGAGGTGCCTGACTATGTGGACTTATGAAAAACGACTGCAATACCCTGTCAATATTACGAGGACCTGCCCCAAAACCGCATCTCTGATCATCAGTCAGTTCGGAGGGCCTGACGGAGAACTGGCCGCTTCTATGCGTTATCTTTCCCAACGCTATACCATGCCATGCAAAGAGGTTGGCGGACTGCTGACGGATATCGGAACAGAAGAGCTGGCTCATCTGGAAATCATATGCGCAATCATCTATCAGCTGACAAAAAACATGAAGATCGAAGATGCGAAAGCCGCAGGCTTTGATGCTTACTATATCGATCACACCGCCGCACTCTGGCCGACAGCTGCCGCCGGAATTCCTTTTAATGCCTGCGAATTCCAGTCCAAGGGCGATGCCATCACTGATCTGCATGAAAACCTCGCTGCAGAACAGAAAGCCCGCACCACTTACGATAATCTGATCCGACTGATCCCGTACCCGGAGGTACGCGATCCGCTGAAATTTCTTCGTGCGCGGGAAGTTGTTCATTTCCAGCGTTTTGGAGAAGCACTGGAAAAAATCAAAACCGATCTTGATTCCAGAAACTACTATTATTTTAATCCGGAATTTGACAAAGCCATGTTAAAACATCCGCTATAACGTCAACAGCCGCCCCGTTCGCACATACGGGGCGGCTGTTATACATAGGAGTTGAGTCCTGCCTCTACGGGTCAGATAGAGGCAGCAAATGAAATGTATAGAATATTCACATGTAGTTAGCTTTAACTAACCATCTACATATTAGCATATGCTAACCATTTATGCAACGCTTTTCTGATGCTGTTCTCTGAGAATATTTCTTGATAAGCATAGTAATTAATGCTACACTTGAAGCAACGCTTTATCAATTCTGTATCACCGCTAATACAACTATTACGAAAAGAGGAATCTGCCATGCCTGTAGTTACACTTGGAAGAACCGGTATCACCACGGACAAAAACGGTTTCGGCGCACTGCCGATTCAGCGCATTTCCAAAGAAGAAGCAGCCGGCCTGCTCCGCCGCGCCTATCAGGGCGGCATCACCTTTTTTGACACTGCACGTGCTTATACAGACAGTGAAGAAAAAATCGGCTATGCACTGAGCGATATTCGCAGCCACATTTACATCGCAACCAAAACCCATGCAAAAAATGTTAACGATTTCTGGAGGGATCTGGAAACCAGCCTGACACTGCTCAAAACGGATCATATCGACATCTACCAGTTTCATAATCCGCCTTTCTGTCCAAAGCCAGGAGACGACACCGGTCTTTATGATGCCGCTCTGAAAGCACAGGAGCAGGGCAAGATCCGTTTCATCGGACTGACCAACCACCGTCTGTCCGTTGCACAGGAAGCCATTGACTCCGACCTGTATGACACCCTGCAGTTCCCATTCTGCTATCTCTGCAGTGATGCCGATCTGGCTCTGGCAGACGCCTGCAAAAAGAAAAATATCGGTTTTATCGCCATGAAATCGCTGTCCGGCGGCCTGATTACCAATGCTGCCGCTGCATATGCTTTCGCCGCCCAGTATGATAACCTGCTTCCGATCTGGGGCATCCAGAAAGAACATGAGCTGGAGGAATTCTTAAGCTTCTCCAAAGAACCTCCGACTATGAACAACGAAATCCGCGCGCTGATCGAGCAGGATCGGAAACAGCTGTACGGCAGCTTCTGCCGTGGCTGCGGCTACTGCATGCCATGTCCGGCAGGTATTGAGATCAACACCTGTGCCCGCATGTCCCTGCTGCTGCGCCGTTCCCCGTCTGCTTCTCACCTTTCTGAAAAAGGGCAGGAAAAGATGATGAAAATCAAAGACTGTCTTCACTGCAACCGGTGTATGAGCAAATGCCCTTACGGACTGAATACACCGGAGCTTCTGCAGCGTAATCTGAAAGATTATGAAGAAATTCTGGCAGGGAAGGTTATGACACCGACGAATTTCTAACTGGCACAGCGACCGAACGCTACAAGATACCATGTTCTTGCTATTGACGGAACAACAATAAACATGGAAATAAGTGGAGAAATAATTTGTCTAACAGTTTTTCTGATTTAGATAATCAATATATTCTTCTCCCCACTCCCCGAGAGCATTGAGAACTTTCTCAAATTTTTTCCGATGTTGGTCAATGAATACTCTACTTTGGGAGGGATCTGAGAATATTCAATCCGTTGAATCAGTCCCTCCTCCTCTAAAGTTTTTAATTGCCTAGACAGAGTAGTATGTGTCATTTCAACAGGCATCCTCCGCTGCAATTCATTAAACCTGATAGGTGCGTCTTGGGACAGAATATATAAGATATACATGGACCATTTTCCAGTCAGAACTTTTTGAGAAGTTACATATGGACATAAGCCAAACAATTCTTTCTTTGCCATAATAGTATCCTTTCTGAATGTAGTATCAAAAAATATCGTACTTGTGATTTTGATCCTGAAATTATATAATGTCATTATACTTGAGATGAGCATTCAAGTCAACATTCCGATTGCAACAGGAACAGTCGGCAGCATGGTAAAACGATGCGCCGACAGTCTGCTGTGGTCATCTGAGGAACCATTTTAACAAAGGGACTGTCGCACTAAGACAGCCCCTTCTTAAATCAAAACATTATTTTATTTCTTCCACTCCAACCGATGCAGATGTCCTTCCAACGTCATCTTCTCAAACCCGTTCTGGCGCAGCGCCTCATACAGCACGATCGCCACAGAATTCGACAGATTCAGAGAACGGATATCTCCCCACATCGGAATCCGCACACAGTCCTCCTGATGCTCCACCAGAATTTCTTCCGGGATTCCGGCACTTTCCTTGCCGAACATAATATAACAGTCCGGCTCATAGGACACATCCGTGTAAGTCTTCGGCGCCTTGGTCGTAGCCATATAAATCTTCGCTCCCGGATTACGGTCCAGAAAATCCTGAAAATCAACATATACCGTCACATCCAGTTTATCCCAGTAATCCAGCCCTGCCCGTTTTACTGCTTTTTCATTCAGCTGAAACCCCAGCGGCTCAATCAGATGCAGTCGTGTATTCGTCGCCACACAGGTTCTGCCGATATTGCCGGTATTCAAAGGGATCTCCGGCTCATACAATACAATGTTCATGATCATTATTCCTCTTTGCCGTCCAGCCGCTTCACGAAATGTTCGATACGACCAAGCGCCTCCTTCAGACTCTTCAGCGAATACGCATAGGACACGCGCAGGAAGCCTTCGCCGCACTCGCCAAATGCGGTGCCCGGAACCACAGCTACCTTCTCTTCTTTCAGAAGCCTGGTTGCAAACTCATCCGAAGTCATGCCAAAACGCTTAATGCTCGGGAACATATAAAATGCTCCCAGCGGCTCAAAACAATCCAGTCCCATCTCTTCAAACGCATGGATCAGGTACCGTCTTCTCTGATCATAAGACTCCCGCATATACTGCACATCGCTGTCACCGTCACGCAGTGCTGTAACCGCTGCATACTGGCTGGTGGTCGGCGCGCACATAATTGCATACTGATGAATCTTCAGCATCTGCTTCAGAATCAGAGACGGCGCGCAGGCATATCCCAGTCTCCATCCGGTCATCGCATAGGCCTTGGAAAAACCATTGATCAGGACAGTCCGTTCCTTCATGCCCGGAAGAGAGGCAATGGATACATGTGCTTCGTCTCCGTAGGTCAGTTCCGAATAAATCTCATCGGAAATCACAAACAGATCCTTCTCTTCCACGATCTTTGCAATCTTCTCCAGATCCGAGCGGCGCATCACCGCTCCGGTCGGATTGTTCGGGAACGGAAGCACGAGAACCTTGCTCTTCGGCGTAATCTTCTCAAGAAGCTTCTCCGGTGTCAGACGAAACTCATCTTTCTCCTCCAGCTCAATAATCACCGGAACGCCATCCGCCAGCACCGCGCACGGTACATAAGAAACGTAGCTCGGCTGCGGGATCAGCACTTCATCTCCCGGATCCAGCATGGCACGCATAGCCGCATCAATCGCCTCACTGCCTCCCACTGTCACCATAATCTCCGAATCCGGATCATAGGACACATCACAGCGGCGTCTCAGATAATTATGAATCTCGATCTTCAGTTCCTTCAGACCTGCGTTGGACGTATAAAAGGTACGTCCCTTCTCCAGAGAATAAATACCTTCTTCTCGGATGTGCCACGGCGTATCAAAATCCGGCTCACCGACACCCAGAGAGATCGCATCCTTCATCTCACTTACAATATCAAAAAATTTACGGATTCCGGACGGCGGAATCGAAACAATCTTTTCATTTAACGGATTTCTCACGGTGTAATCAGCATCCTTTCATCATGAACCTCGTCACAGAGAATGGTACCGTGGTCCTTATATTTTTTCAGCACGAAATGGGTAGCCGTACTCAGCACCGAGTCCAGAGGAGCCAGCTTGTCAGACACAAACTGTGCTACCTGACGCATCGTCTTGCCCTCAATGAACACCGTAAAGTCAAATGCTCCGGACATCAGATACACTGCGTTTACTTCGCTGTACTGATAAATGCGTTCCGCAATCTTGTCAAAGCCCATGCCCCGCTGCGGGGTAACCTTGACTTCAATCAGCGCAACTACTTTCTCGTCACTGGTGTTGTCCCAATTGATCAATGTATGATAACCACAGATAATGTGCTCTTTCTCCATCTCGGCAATCTCATTGGCGACCGCGATTTCACTCTCTCCTAAAAGGATCGCCAGATCATGAATATCGATCCTGCTGTTTTTTTCGATCACTGCCAAAATTTTTTCTCTCATTGCTGATTGCCTCCTTGTTTATTTTTGTATAGAAAATGCGTCCGTATCTCCGAAATAATCCGGGATGACTTTCCGCAATTCATCCTTCTGCGGCCGATCCAGAAATCCTCTGCTCTCCGCATGGATCACTTCCCGCTTGATTCCGCGGTTCACTTTTCCAATCACCTGTGCAGGAATTTCCTTTCCGGCCAGTTCCTGCACCATACGGCCTCCGTTCTCTGCCGCAAGCAGATAACAGCCGCTGCTGTATAAGCGGTATGGATTTAACTCAAACCGCTCACAAATCTCAATTGTCTCCTGTGTTACAGGAATCCGGCGCAGTACAAATTCAACGCCGGTCTCATAGGCACCCGACAAATTCCAGACAGCGGCGAGGATCCCGCCTTCACCTGCCGGTTCGCACTCCGCTGCCCCGAACATGCTCCAGAACTCCATTCCCAGATCGCCGCTTACACATGCGCGGTGCTCTGCCAGTTCCAGATATTCCTCAGAAAACCATTGTCTCAGTTCCCGACGCTTCGCATTCATAATCGCCCGGATCCCTGCCTGACCGGAGAAGCCGGCCACCACCAGATCCTGCCCCGGTCTTAATAATCCGGTATTCTCCCGTTCAATTCTGCGCATCATATCTTCCGCTCCTGCTTCTTTTGGTCAGGCTCCCGGCCCGGCAGGCTGCGGAACCGGAACTGCATCCGGCACAGGTGCCGGAGCCGGTGCTGTTTCTGGTGCCGGAGCTGTTTCTGGTGCCGGAGCCGGTGCTGCTTCCGGTGCCGCACTCTCCGGTGCAGATACAACCCCCGGACCGCCACTGACCCCTTCCACGACTGCCGCCGTTGTCTCTGTCTGTGTCGGCTGCGCCTCTGTCTCCTGCGGCTGTTCCGGCTGTGTCTGCTTCGGCTGTGTCTGCGCCGGAGGTCCGACCAGAACAATCGCTTTTGACGCAGTATAAGTATCACTGTTGAGCAGCGTACGCTCCGTCTCCGCCCCGTCAACCGTCACAACCTTCCACAGCTGGGACTTGAGTCCTCTGTGCGCAGACTGCACCTGCTTTCTGGTCCCCGGTGCCATAGACGCATCCAGACGCTCTGTCGGTGCGCCCGGATCGGTCACACTCAATGTCCTGGATTCAAAAGTCACTTTACGATTCTCTGGCCGCGTATCCTTTCCATAAATCGTAAAGGTCAGCGTCCTTCCGGAGGTTCCTCCCTCCACATAGATCGGAGTACTGTAATTGTTCGTAATCTTGATATCTTTATAAGTACCGGCAATCGCCGCATCCATGGACGGCTGTACATAACCGACTACCATGGAATGGTTCTGCCGCTGCGTAATCTCCAGTTCTGCGTGAAGCGCCGCATTGTAAAGTGTCGTCGCAATCTGACAGACACCGCCGCCCACACTGTCCACGACCTGTCCGTTCTCATACGCCGCCGCGGTATAGTATCCGTTCTCCGTCGTAAACGGATGCATGCATTCATATCCCGACAAAGTCTCACCCGGCATCAGCACATGGCCATTCATCTTGGAAGATCCCACCTGAAGGTTCTTGGAACGTGCGGCTCCGCTGCTGCTGAAATCCGTGGAAAAAGTTCCCAGCACATCCTGAATCCCGGCAAGATCCTCCTCGGTAATCTTCGGCTCCGCCACAGACACCGCCGCCTTCACGGTAACCGTTTCCGTATCCGCATCCGCCAGCGCCTCGTTCAGTGCTTTCCCGGTCGCCTCCGCATCCACCACGATACCGGCAGATCCCGGAGTAATCACAAATTCACCGTTCTCTCTGGTAATGGAAGCATTCTTCGGCTCTCCCGGCAGATCCCGGCACTCCTGCGCAAGAAATGCGCTGACCAGATTCTGATCCACAGACAATTCAAGCGGAATATGAACCGGTTCCTTCTCCAGATCCTTCAGCGCCATATACCGCTGAATCAGATTTCCCTGAGCAGTATACCCAGCCGCTTCCTCCACTGCTTCCGGATTCATCCATGCAAAACCAAGCTCCCGTGCCGTCGTATCCGCAGTCTTTTCCTCGACCTCAATCACAACCTGACGTTCTGCCATGCGTGCCACACGGGTCTGAATCTCCTGCCTCGCCTCCTCGCCGGTCAGTCCGCCCAGACTGATATCACCGATATAAACGCCTTCCGGCAGAGCAGCTTCCTGCGCATAAGCCGGCATCGCCATCAGCATCGCAGCCGCTGCCGTCAACACCGCGCGAAACCATATGTTACATTTTTTCATAATTGCTCCTCAAATAATTCTTACATCAATGCTGCCAGCACGACCGGCACTACCATGGCAACCACCATAATAATCGCGATCACTGCAACAACTGCCTTCGTCTTCTTGTCATTCATGTTCATCATAATAACATTCACCCCTCTTTATTCCTGTCTTTCACCTGACTCTTCCATACTGTGAGATAACCTGATCCGTAATCCTGGACACCTCATTCCGGCTCAGATGGTCAATCTGCACAGGTAAATCTATTTTATGATATTTTAATAAATACCGCAAGTCCTCTTTTTGCTTTTTGGAAGCCGGCTGCTCCCGTTTTACCTTGTAAATCAAAGGTTTCGGCACGAAACCTGCTCTCTGCTGTTCATCTGCCAGAAAAAACAATTTTTCAAACAAATGATGGGCATCCCGCGCATCCCCCAGCGCCCGGTGCGCCCCTTCCCGCTCAATTCCATAAAAAGAACATGCCGCTGCCAGATTTTTCTTCTCTTCCGACGGCATCATCAGGCGGCACAGTTTCAGCGTATCCATTCCTTCCCGTTCAAACGTCATCCGCTGGTTGACCGCCGCGCGTTTCAGGAAACTGTAGTCAAAGATCACATGATGACCAAGAATCGGAAGTTCTCCACAAAATTCAATAAAATCTCCGATGATATCCCCAATGTCAGGTGCTGATTCCACCATTTCATCCGTAATTCCGGTCAGATCCGTGATCCGCTGCTCCAGATTCTGATGCGGGTTTACCATGGTATGAAACTGCGCGGTCTCGATTCCGTCGATCACGCGAATCGCCCCGATCTCGATGATTCTATCGCTCTTCGGATCCAGCCCGGTTGTCTCGATATCCACCGCAAGATAATTCCGGTTCGTTTCCATTGTTTTTCGTCTCCTGTCTCTCATTTACCCGCCGACGGACACTCTTCCCGAAGGAAGCATTCCGCACATTTCGGACTGCGAGCCACACAGACCGTCCGCCCCAGCGTAATGATATGGATATTCCAGAGTGTCCAGTGATCCTCCGGAAGCACCTTCATCAGCGCATACTCGATTTTTTCCGGATCCTCCTCTTTCGTGAGACCCAGTTTGCGTGAAATCCGTTTTACATGGGTATCTACCACAATACTCGGTTCATGATAGATATTCCCCCGGATCACATTGGCAGTCTTGCGCCCCACTCCCGCCAGAGAAGTCAGCTCCTCCATCGTGCGGGGCAGCTCACCATGAAATTCATACACCAGCCTTTTGCAGCAGGCGATGATATTTTTTGCTTTCATATGATAAAACCCGATTGAATGAATATCCTGCTCCAGCTCTTTCAAATCTGCATCTGCAAATTTTTCCAGTGTATCATACTTTCGAAACAAGTCTGCCGTCACGATATTGACCCGTGCATCCGTGCACTGCGCACTCATGATTACCGCAATCAGCAGCTGCCATGGAGTCTCATAATTCAGATAGCAGCGATATTCCGTACCATATTCCCGGTCCAGCGCTGCCAGAATCCGGCCAATCCGTGCGGAAAGCTCTGCTTTTGTCTCCCGTTTTGCCATATCATACCTCCCCGTTTTCCGTCTGTAACGTACCGATACGCATCAGCTTTGCATTCCTTGTCAGCGGATCTTTTTCCCGATAATCAAACAGAAGGATCTCACCGTTCCGAAGTACCTCCACATGCACCTGCGTACCGAGAGCCCGCAGCTCCGGAACCAGTTCCCGAATGCGATTTTTAAACGGTGCCTGTTCCCTTGCAAACGCCGGTCTGCTCTTTGCATTTTCCCGAAGATAGACATCACAGATCAGGGCATCCTCATACTCCGCCATCCGCTCCGGCACAGTCTGCTCCCGGATAAAGTCATGCAGGATCTCATACCGCGCCATCCGGCTGTGATTGAGGCCGGCCAGGCCGTGCGCTTTATAATACCGGGCCAGCTGCTCAAACATGGCAAATGCATCTGCAAATTCCCGGATCAGAAGCTGCAGTGTCTTCGTATACTGGCGGCTGTTATAATAAACCTCCACCATATCTTCCACACCTTTCAGCCTCAGCACGTCATCATACGGAAGCCATCGTGTGGAGAGCACCTCATACGGAGGCAGTGTCCGGCAGACCAGATCGTATTTTTCTGCCATTTCATACATATAAGAACCTTTCAGCACCTTCAGAAATCCAAGCTGCAGCTGCTCCGGCTCCATCGCGTAAACATCATTAAAGGAACGGTGAAAGCTTTCATAATCCTCATACGGAAGCCCTGCAATCAGATCCAGATGCTGATGTACATTGTGTCCGTCATTGATCTGCGCCACCACCTGGCGAACCTTGTCCAGATCCATTTTTCGATGAATCTCCCGGATGGTGTCCGGATTCGTACTCTGCACGCCGATCTCCAGCTGAATCAGTCCCGGACGCATCTGTCGAATCAGCTCCAGCTCCGCCTGATCCATCAGATCCGCCGCAACTTCAAAATGAAAATTCGTCACGCCATTGTCATGTTCCTGAATGTACTGCCAAATTGCCATTGCGTGGCTTTTCCTGCAGTTGAACGTCCGGTCGACAAACTTTACCTGCGGCACCTTCCGTTCGATAAAGAAATCCAGTTCCTGTTTTACCAGCTCCAGACTGCGGAAACGAACCGATTTGTCAATGGAAGACAGACAGTAGCTGCAGGAAAACGGACATCCCCGGCTGCTCTCATAATACACAATCCGATGTTCAAACCCCTTCAGATTCGGGTACAAAAACGGAATCCGACTCATATCCATAACCGGTCGGAGCGGCTGATCGCGGATTTCCATATCGGGGTCTGCTTTTGCTCCCGCAATGCCGCAGACACGATAAGTCAGATTGGCAATCCCCTCCAATTTCCGCCAGAAATCCTCCAGTGCCGATACCGCCGTGTCACCCGCTTCCGGCACGGAGGCTTCGCGCACAACCCGCCTTACCGTACCGCCCAGTGCCCCATAGGCATGAAGCAGTGCGGCAAACGTCTCCTCTCCTTCTCCTTTCATCACGCCGAGCACTTCCGTTTCCCGCCGCAGAAGCTCCGGCGCATCAAAAGAAACCTCCGGTCCGCCCAGCCAGATATCCGCATCGGGCATGACCTTGTGTATATCATGCACCAGTTCCAGCGCATACTGCACATTCCAGATATAGCAGGAGATCCCAAGAACATCCGGTTTTCTCTGATAAACATCCTCCAGAATCTGCTCCATCTGATTATTAATTGTATATTCCACAATTTCCACGTGCACACAAGGGAGGCTCTGCCCCTCCGGACAAAAGCCTCCCTGATGCTCCGCATACGTTTTCAGACTGTACACTCCGGGATTGGAGTGGATATATTTCGCATTCATCGCTGTCAGTAAAAACTTCATAATCTACACATCAATCTCAATCTTTCTGCCTGTTTTGTCATACTGATAATAACGGACTCCGGCCGCATTCAGCATCCGCTTGGATGCCCTTACCGACGGAGAATCCGGGTACTTATCCTCTTTGTACACAATCGTCTTGATTCCCGCCTGAATGATCGCCTTGGCACACTCATTGCACGGAAACAGTGTCACATACAGCTTGCTTCCCTCCAGGCTGCCGCCGCGATAGTTCAGGATCGCATTCAGCTCACTGTGAGTTACATACAGGTATTTGGTGCTGTATGGATCATCTCCGGTCTGTTCCCTGCTCCACGGAAATTCATCATCGGAACAGCCCTTCGGGAATCCGTTGTACCCCATGGACAGTATCTTGTTGTCTTCGCTGACAATGCACGCTCCTACCTGCGTATTCGGATCCTTGGAGCGCATTCCGGACAGGTCCGCAACCCCCATAAAATACTCATCCCAGGAAATATAATTTCTTCGCTTGCCGTTTCCCGCTGCTGCATCACCCATGATCTGCTCCTCCTTGTCACACTTTGATAATATGATATCCCGCCGCCTTCGTCAGCCGGTTCATGATCGCCTGCCCCAGATGGTCCTTTGAAAAACTCTCTGAAAAAATACAGTCCACCTGCAGATCGTCAAACTCTCTCAGCACCGCAAACAGATTGTGTGCGATCGTCTCTTCATGGCTTCGCTCCCCGATGCATCGAAGGACGCCCTCCGGATAACGTCCCCTGGTCTCCTCGGTACAGATCACACCAACCCGTTCACCAGCATCCAGATGCTCTTTTACCAGGCGGTTCATCTCGGCAATCACAGCCTCCGTCTCGCCTTCCACCAGAGTCAGCACCGCTTTCGGGGCATAATGACGATATTTCATGCCTGGTGCCTTCGGACGCACATCGGCACGCAGCGGTCCCTGCAGCGCCGGATCAATCTCCACATGACCAACCGTTTCTTCCAGCATTTCCATCGTCACGGCTCCCGGACGCAGAAGCGTCGGCACCTCGCCGGATACATCCACGATCGTAGATTCCAGACCGATCCCCACCGGCCCTCCATCGATAATCATCTCAATCCTGCCATTCATATCCTGATAGACATGCTCCGCCATCGTCGGGCTTGGACGCCCGGAGGTATTTGCACTCGGTGCCGCCACCGGCACACCGGCCAGCGCAATCAGGCGGTTTGCCACCGGATCGCTGGGCATCCGCACAGCCACTGTATCCAGACCTCCTGTCGTACCATATGGAACCTTCTCACTCTTCGGAAAAACCATCGTAAGCGGTCCCGGCCAGTAAGCTTCCGCCAGCCTGCGACCAGCCTCCGGTATCTCGGTCACCAGCGGCTCCAGCTCCTTCATGCAGGAAATATGCGCAATCAGCGGATTGTCCGACGGACGCCCCTTCGCCGCATAGATTTTCTTTGCCGCTTCTTCGTCCAGCGCATTGGCACCCAGTCCATAGACCGTCTCCGTCGGAAATGCCACCAGCCCGCCGGCACGCAGAATCTGTGCCGCTTCCCGAAGCTCCTCATCCTTAATATGATCTGTATCTTCTATCCGAATTACTTTTGTTTCCATTATGCTGCTTCCTTTTCACTGCCAATCAACGACATTCTCTGGATTATCATAGCACAAGTCAGAATGGGGTGCAAGTTATCCCGGTTATCCGGTGAAGCAATTTCATGAAGCTGCCTTACCAAACAGCGTCGGTCCCAATAAAAAAGATCCCCCGGCCTCACACATTTCCGGAAGATCTCCATTTTATTTCATCTATTCTTACACATTCGCATGGTTTTTCTTTGCCGATACTCCTGTGTTCACACCATGTATAATCACACTGACTCTCTTATAAACCAGCGCCGTAATCAGGGATACCACAATTCCTTTGATAATGTTGAACGGTCCCACACAGATGATCGCAAAAGTCCAGACGTTGCTGACTGCCGGGTTAATCGCCGCACCTGCCGCAATAATGCTCTCCAACGGCATGAAATTGGAATAAAACGGCAGCATTACCAATGCATTAATCACGACACCTGTCACAGCCATGATGCCGGTTCCGGCAACCATGCCCATCACCGCGCCTTTCTTGGTTTTCTTGAACCGGTAAATCAGACCTGCCGGAATGACGAGCGCCCAGCCAACAACAACATTCGCAAACTCACCGACAAATCCGGTGCTGGTCGGCTTCAGCACCAGCTTGATCAGAATCTTAACCACTTCCATCACTGCGCCTGCCACCGGACCGATCGCAAAGGTTCCAATCAGAACCGGAACTTCCGCAAGATCCAGACCATAAAAACTCGGTGCGATGAAAGGAAGCGGGAACTCAAACAGCATCAGAACTGCTGCCAGTGCGCTGAACATGCCCATAAACACAACATTTTTCGTCGTCAATAACTTTTCCTTCATCTTCTTTTCCTCCTGAAATTCATGTTTTCCATGTAAGTTCATCTTTCAGAGGAATCGTGCGGAACCATCCCAACAGAATCTTTTAAATAAAACATCCCGGATGACGCATCATCCGGGGCTTTTGAATTCTTTATGGATGTAATCAGAAAAAATCTGATTGCCACACAATTTCTTCTCTCATCCAGACTATACTGTCGGTTCCGGAATCTCACCGGATCAGCTGCATCATACAGGTCGCGGACTGTACCGCCGGTGGGGAATCTCACCCCGCCCCGAAGAACTTATACGTTGTTTTCTATAAGGAAGCATAACACATGGGGGGAAACATTGCAAGTATTTGTGAGGATTTTGCAGGGTAATTTGATGCTTTTTGTCTTACCGGAGAACACATTGCCACTTCGCGTGAAGCTCCCCTTTCAACTCAAAAAGTAATAATACAAGTTGCCAAATTCCTATTCCGGCTGCTTTTAGTAGTTTCTGTCTTTTGGCGGGCATGGATCATTGCCATAGCTATTACATACTCGAAACTTTCTGATCTTGTACTCTCATTTCTGAATGTTTGTTTTTTGTAACGTCTCTGGCAATACTTATTGCTTCTGCTTGCGTATGAACAACTTTTGTTGCTCGCATATTACCCTCGCCCTTTACAGCCCATTTATTGCCATGCTTTACTACGTATTGGTTTTTCTTCATTGAATCATCCTTTCTTAAAAGATGAAAATGAATCATCCAACATTTTCACACAGCACATTACGTTGAAGGTATCCAAATGCATATGAGACACCCAGAGATGCACGTATCGGTGTCTTGACAAATGGGTTCACTTTAGTTTACCCTGCATAGCAGGGGGTTTATTTTTACTGTGACACAATAAAAAGGGGCTATCTATTTCCCGACAGCCCCCTTTTCAATTTTTAGCCCTTCGTACATTCCTTATCGATGATACTGATTACTTTCTCATACACCGCTATTGCAAGAGCTTCATGACTATTGCTCTCCATGTGCAAACTATCATATGTGCTTGGTTCTGCATATTCTGAGGCATCTAAGAAATAACACTTTTGTGCTTTTGCCACCTTTAACATTTCGGCGGAAAATTGGCGACTTTTTTTCGAAGCGATCATATCAAATCCAGTAAATACACTATTCTCGATATTATCTCCGATATGGATAGGAGAAACAATCAACACTTCCGGAATCTCATACCATTCACCATATGGATACGTCTGAACCAACTCCGCTAACTGTCGTACCCCTTCCGCAATATCACAGGGAAGTGCCTGAAAACGAGTTTTACAATCATTTGTGCCCAGCATGATAATGACCAAGTCTATTGGTTTATGAGTAGCAAGAGCAACCGGCAATGATTTTCTTCCATTCTTAAAAAGTTCCAGATCATCATCCCATACCGTAGTTCTTCCTCCACAACCCTCTTCGATTACATAGTATTGATCTCCCAAAAGTTGTTGAAGTTTTCCGGTCCATCTCACCTCTCTCGGCCAACGCCCTCCATGAGGATTTGTCCCGAAAGTATTGGAATCACCATAACACATAATCGTTTTCATATTTGTTCACCCACATTTTTTGTTGCTTGTCAGGCTCCAACAGCCTCGTTTTAATAAGTTCCGTAAACAAGATTTGGCAGGAACAATACAATATCTGGCAAGAATACCAAAACAATCATTTCTAACAGAATCGCAAGGAAAAATGGCAAAGCTTCCTTCGTATATTCTTCAATTGGACATTCCAGGATTCCGCAAACAGTGTAAAGTGCTGAACCAACCGGAGGTGTCATAACTCCCATAGTGACAATGGTCGCCATTAAAACACCGAAATGAACTGGATCTACTCCTAATTTTGTGACCATCGGAAGGAAAATTGGCGTCAGTAACAGGAAATTCACATTGCTGTCCAAGAACATTCCCATTACAAACAAGAACAGCAGAATAATAATAACCAAAAGCTGCGGATTGTTTGTAATTCCGAAAATAAAGGTTGAAAGTTTCTGTGGCAAATTGACATATGTCACAGAGTAACTAAAAGGACCTGATAATGTTACAATCAGCATGACTGCAGCTGTATCAATCATGGAAGTCTTCAATGCTTCAACAAATCCCTTAATAGAAAACTCATGATATACAAATGCTCCTACAATTATAGCATAAAATACTGCAAATGCACCGGCCTCAGACGGTGTACAGACACCAAATCTAATTCCAACAATTAATATCACAGGGAACATTAATGCCCAAATAGACTCCTTAAGATTCTCAGTTATTTCAGATACTGTTACTTTAGGTATCTCAGAATTCGGTTTCTCAAACCCCCTGACACGGCTTGTAATATTAACTGTAAGCATCAATACAGTCATCATCAATACACCCGGTACCATTCCGGCACAGAATAATCGTCCAATCGAAACTTCTCCGATAAATCCATACAATATTAGCCCCAAGCTGGGAGGGATCGTAGCTGTTATAAGACCGGTTAAACAGTTCACCGCAGTAATATACCCTTTTGTATATCCGCGTTTCATCATTTCGGGTCCTAAGATTCGAGTTTCCATAGCAGCATCTGCTGTTGCAGATCCAGATACTCCACCCATTAAAGTACTCATAACAACAGAGACCTGGGCCATACCGCCATACATTCTCCTAGTTAGTATGGATGCCAGTCCTAACAATCTCTTTGTAATTCCGGATTCATTCATCAGATTTCCTGCAAATATAAAAAATGGAACTGCCAAAAATGAGTAGGACTGTGTCTGTGCTACAATACGCTGTACCGTAATAGAAAATGGAATATCAGGTGTTACCGCAAAAAAAGCCAGTCCTGATAACCCAATTACAAAGGATACCGGCATTCCGATAACCAATAAAACTACAAATGTTATTAATAATACGCTCATTTTTATACCCCCAGCATCACTCAGCAATATTTAAAATCATTTTTACTGAATCCACAATTTTAATAATTGCTGTTATGCTCATTAGAAAAGAAGCAACCGGCAAACTTAAAGTTACAAAAGAATAACTTATTGTTAAGGTCTGGAAAGATCGTTTCCAGCTCTCAACACTCAACCTTACTCCATAAACGATAAATATTACCAGTGCGCTAAGCATTATGACCTTAATAACTAAGGATATGATCTGTGCAACTTTTTGCGGCAATTTACGCGTAAATAAATCTAAACCAACTAATTTATCTCGTCGAAATGCTACATCTGCGCCTATAAAACAAGTCCAAGCAAGTAATAACTGAGCAACATCAATGCTCCATGCCAAAGGATGGTTTATCAAGCGAGCAATGGCAGAACAGAGGACCAATACAACCATGGAAAAAAACATTGTACAACATAAATATTCCTCCCATTTGCAAAAATTACGGTAAACTGTTTTCATAATAAACTCTCCTTTAATTCCAACACTCCATCTTACTGTGCCATTTCTTTCATCAGTTCCTCTTTAACATCTTCATATCCCAACTGTGCATATACAGGTGCAGTTGCATCCTTAAATGCCTGAATATTCACATCGTTATTAATGATAACTCCATACTTTTCAACCATCTCTTTCTCATAGTTATCACTCATCTCGATACATTTAGCCTGATACTCTGTACCTACTTCTCTGAAGATACGCTCAACCAGCTCCTGATCTTCTTTACTTAAGCTGTCACGGAATTTTGTACCTGTTACTACAGAACCAATCAGCTGAAAATGCTCTGTCTTATTGATGTACTTTGTTACCTCCCACAAACGAGTAGCATAGAAAGATGGGGTCTGAACTTCAGCACCATCAAGCGCTTTTTGCTGAATGGAAGTGTAAACCTCGCTCCAGCTCATAGGAGTCGCAACTGCTCCCATAGCATTTACAGAACTGGTACAGAGATCATTACCTATTGTTCTGATTCTCTGACCTGTCAGATCTTCTGGATTTTTTATTTCTTTATTTAAGCAAAAGTTTCTTGTTCCGCTAAACCAGTTAGACGTAATCAGCCAAATTCCCTGATCAGCAAATTGCTTTTTCCACTCATCATAAAGAGCCGTCTTCATAACCTTATCCAAACCAGAGTAGTCATCAAAAATGTATGGCATCTGAAGCATGCCATAATCATTTACAAACGATGCAAGACGGCTGGGATCTGAAACGGTTAAAATAGCAGCACCCTGCATCGCCTGTTCTGTCAGATCATCCGTATCTCCCAATGAAGAACTTGGATAAACCTCTGCAACAATGCGTCCGTTACTTTCCTTTTCGAGACGCTCTGCTACATCTCTAAGCGCAATTGTCTGAATATCCTCCTCCCCTGCGGTATTTCCAAACTTGAGAGTTATTTTTTCACTTGAGACTGCCGCTTCCTGTTTACCTGTGTTTGCTGACTGATCAGCAGAAGTTGACGAACTACTATTTCCACATGCAGTTAAAGCAATGCAGCCAAGCGCTACCACTGTGCTGATAAAAAATTTTCTCATTATTTTTTCCTTCCTTCATACCTTAATTTCATTTTGATATTATCGGGCCCTTTTATTATCTGACATGTTTCATTAACATGTTACATTAGCATACTTTATTGATGTGTCAATGTCAAGACCAAAGGACTCATTTCGTTATATTGCACTGTTTCTAATTAGAAATTATATTCATAATGTACAAACAACTATGCCTGTAGAGCAAATCACGATACAACAAAAGACTTGCAACTAGAAAATACCTAATTACAAGTCTTTGAAATAAAACAATTATTCATTTAAAAAATATTCGGGATATTTAAAATATAATTCCTTCTCCTCATCAAGCAGTTTGCCCAAATGGATTTTTAATATTTCCTGTGCCCCAGTTAAATCTTTTTTGCGAAAAGCTTTTACCAATTCTTCATGCTGAGCAATAGATTTTTTCACATTACCCTTATCCCATGTTGTCAGGTTTCTCAGACGATCATAATGGCTATTATATGTTGTAATAATATCCAAACACAAAACATGACCGCTAATATAAAACTGCTTATGGTGGAATATATTATCCAATTCAATATATTGGAGATTTTTACCGTCTTCGTTTGCTGCCTTTTGTTTACTTATTATCTCTTCAAATTCCTCGTAGTCAGCTTCGTTTACCTTATCCATGAAATCCTTTAAATTATCATGTTCCAATGTATATCTCACATATCGTTCTTCTAAAGCACGATTTCTATCTATCTTTGTCACAACTGTGCCAAATTGTGGTCTTAACTCTACTAATCCTTCTTTTGCAAGCTGAAGAAAGGCTTCTCTCACTGGAGTTCTGCTTACTGTTCTCTGCATTAAAAGTGCCATAGATTGAGCAATATCCGTTGCACTCATAATTGTCCCTGGTACACGTTCTAACAAGCAAATCTGCCCCTTCAAGGTTGCATATATATTTTCCTGAAGTGTTGGATAATCCTTAATTACAGGAGCTCTCTGATCTGATATCATGATTTACCTCCAAAATTTTCTCCTTGCTTAATATACTACCACCAAAGAAACGTGAAGTCAAAATATTCGAAATTTTTTGCAGTAAACTATTGGTAAAGACAAAATAATAGTTGATTTACACCCAAATAGGTGTTATGATTATTAACATGTTACTCTAACATGTTACAAAGGAGAGGAGATATGAGACACTTTGAAATAAAAATAGGTGATCTAGGAGCTAAACTGGAGGCTTTTCTTCATGAAAAATCTTCAAGTTGGCCATCTTATGATCATCGACCTTGTATTGTAATATGCCCTGGCGGCGGATATGGCTTTTTGTCAGATCGAGAAATGGACCCGGTTTCATTAGAATGGCTTGCACAAGGCTATCAAGTCTTTGTTATGCATTATTCTGTTGCAGAAAAAGCCATTAACGATCAACCATTAAAAGAAGTAGCAGAAGCGATCGGTACGATCAGAAGTAATGCCACTGAGTGGGGAATTGATTCTGATAAACTAGCTATACTTGGATTCTCTGCCGGAGCACATTTATCATTAAGCCTTGGGACGATGTACGACTCTGACATTTTGCCTAAAGGCGTTAATTATCGTCCGGATGCTCTTATTTTATGTTATCCTGTTGTATCTGCCGGAAAATTTGTTCACTGTGGATCCTTTGAAAATCTGACAGGTGGGAAAGATCAGGATAAATGGGAAAAGTATAGCTTAGAAAAGAAAATCAATTCAAAAACGCCACCTTGTTTTATCTGGCATACATTGGATGATGAATTAGTTCCTGTACAGAATACTATGCTTCTGGTCGATTCGCTTATAGAACATGGAGTGATGTTTGAGCTGCACATATATCCTTCAGGAGCTCATGGTTTATCCATGTGTACAGGTGAAGTTTGCCGTCCAGGAGCTCAGGTTGATAAACATCCCGGAACATGGTTTTCATTGTCATGCGAGTGGCTAAATCAATTGTTTGACTTTAAAAAATAATCTATTAAACCATCAGTTATACGGATAATCGCCATCGGGGAATATCACTGATTACGATATTCCCCTTTCAACACAAAACAGAGACGAACGCATCCTACCTGCTCTCTCCATTCAAATGCTTCCATACTCTTCAGGAATAGATTGACGGAAAGCGGCTTAAACGTTTCAACCTACTTCTCCACTTCCACCACCCGGAAGCCCTTCTCCATCAACAGTTCCTCACACGGACTGTCCAGGTGCATGCAGTAGAACTGCCCGCGTTTTTCCCGCGGAATGATCTGCTCCAGCTTTCCATAATAACAATGAGACGGATGCTCGGAATCATGGGTCGATGTATCATGATAGATCCGATCCACTTCACCCGCAAGGAACATCTCCCGCACCTTCTCCGGTACCATAGAAGAATCGCCGCTGTAGAACAGACATTCCTCACGGTCACGAAGCAGATATCCATAACATTTCATATCTTCCGCATGGGTTACCGGAACCGGATCGGCACTTAAGCCTGCACCGTTATCCGGGAGCAGCATACAATACTGATACCCTTTCTTATCAATCCCTTCCAGTGTCAGCAGATCTACAATGGTAGTCTCCGGATGAATCACGTACACCGGCTTATGCAGTACACAGTAGAAATAGGAAATCAGCGTTCCCAGACTCCCTACATGATCCGCATGCAGATGTGTCACGATCACATATGCACGTTCTATCTCATCCAGATGAATTCTTTTGTATAACTGTTCAAATGCAGACTCCCCGCAGTCCAGCATATATAATTCTCTATTATGTACGAAATAGGCGCACGTATTGCCGTACAGCGGATAAAACGCACAGCCTTTTCCCAGAAAGTTCCATTTCATATGCAAAAACCTCCAGCCTGTTTTACTCTTTGACACCTGCACTTACAAAGCTGCTCATAAACTGTTTCTGGGCCACAAAGAACGCCAGAAGAAGCGGAAGGATAATGATAAACGCTGCCGCGCAGACATTCGCCCACTGCATATTGGCCTCTTTGGATTTGGCAAAAATCGCCAGCCCGACCGTCAGTGTACGGTTTTCCGGAGAATTGGTAACAATCAGCGGCCACAGATAGTTATTCCAGTGATAGCTGACAGAAATGACGGCAAAGGAAAGATACGCCGGCTTTGCCAGCGGCATATATACCTTCCAGATCGTCTGCCAGGTCGTTGCACCGTCAATTCTGGCCGCTTCCGCAAGTGCCTTCGGAATCGTCTTGAAATGCTGACGAAGCAGGAAAATCGCCATAGCGCTTCCAAAAAACGGAAGCATGATTCCCAGCTTGGTGTCTACCAGCTTCAGATCTGCCAGAGTCATGAAGTTCGGTGTGATCAGTACATCATTCGGAATGATAATCTGCATAAAGATCACAGCGAATACCAGCGTCGCCCCTTTGAAATCCATCACCGCCAGCGCATAAGCCGCCATCGTGGAAGTCACAAACTGTACGACAAAGGTAACAATAACCAGAGTCAGCGTATTGATATAATAGGTTCCAAACGGAACCGCGTTCCAGACATAGTAAATATTATCCAGCGTAAACGCAGTCGTAGGAAACAGCGTCATGTGAAAACTCGGCACGGAAAATGCCGTCCCAATCAGCCATACCAGAGGGATCAGCCACAACAATCCCAGAAGGATTGAAAATACGGTAATACCGGTATTCAGGATTTTCTTATTCATCTTACACATCCTCCTTAATTGTAATGAATCTTCTTATCCTGACTTAAGAATCTTGGAAGTGCCACAATCATAAGCAGAACGAGCATAATTGTCGTCAAAGCAGAAGAAAGCCCATAGTTAAAGTTCGTAAATCCCTGCTGATAAATATAATACAACAGAAGTGTTGATGCGTTGCTCGGTGCACCCTCAGTCATGATTACCACATGATCTACCAGTTTAAAGCTGTTGGTCAGCGCGATTGTTGACACGAAAAGGAACGTCGGTGCCAGAAGCGGAAGCGTAATCTTACGGAATACCGTCCAGGCATTGGCTCCATCGATTCTTGCTGCCTCCATCACGTCTTCTGAAATACCCTGAATACCAGACAGGAAAAATACCATCAGATATCCTGCTTCCTTCCACACATACATGACAGCCATCGCCGGGAGAACCGTCTTCTTATTAGAAAGCACGTTCATGGGTTCAAAACCCAGACTGATCAGCATCTGATCAAACAGACCGTTCTTTGCCATATAAATAAACATCCAGATACTTGCAATCGCAATCATCGGCATAACTGCCGGATAGAAAAAAGAAGTACGAATGAAACCGGTCGCGCGGCTTTTACGATTGACCAGTACTGCCAGAAACAGACCGCCAATCATACTCGGAACAATGGTGATCAATGCGAAATAAAGAGTATTGCCCATGACCTTCCAGAACAATTTGGATCCCATCAATTTTGTATAATTCGCAAGCCCGGCAAACTCCGGTGCCTGCATACCAAGTTTATAATTGGTCAAGCTCAAATAAATGCTTCGAAAAATCGGGTATACGGTAAAAACCAGCATAAAAGTCAAAGCCGGCGCAACCAGTAACCATGCTGTGACATTCTGTCTGCGTGCCCGCTGCTCTTTTGTATATGTTTTCATAGTCCTCATTCACCCCTTATCAGCCAGGAAAGAACCTTATAAAAGGTTCCTTCCCGTTGGATTCATATGATTTTCTGCTAACTTTACTGATACTCTTCCAGAACTGCATCAGCCTCTTCCTGGGCATTCGCCAGTGCTTCTTCTGCCGTTGCGTCACCAACCACTGCTGCCTGAATATTATCATTCAAAATTCTCCACATTTCTGCTGCATTGTAAGTGGTCAGCTCCGGTTTGGAAACTGCAATCTGCTCATAAGCGGTCTTTGCCTGCGGCAGATCCTCATAATATTTCTTAAGCAGATCTGTCTCAAAGCAGGATTCTCTGGTTGCTACATAACCAGTATCCAATGCCCACTGTGCCGCACACTCTGTTGACGTTGCAAATTTAATAAATTTCCATGCAGCCTGTACACGATCTTCTGAAATTCCGTTGGAGATATAAAAATTTCCGCCGCCAGTCGGAGCTGCCATTCTCTTGTTTCCCGGAAGGAATGCGGTACCAAACTCGAAATCAGCATTCTTGCTGATATTTGCCAGGTTACCGGTCGTATGATATATCATAGCAACCTCGCCTGCCAGGAACTGCGTCGGCAGATCGGTCCACTGTACGATACCCGGAGCCATGATTTTGTACTTATTCTGAAGATCCAGCCAAAACTGCAGAGCCTCTACGTTCTCCGGAGTGTTGAACAGAGCAGTCTTGCCATCTTCCGTCGCCAGGTTCTCACCGTTGGCGCTGTTCTGTAAGCAGAAACCGGTGAACGTCCACTGTGCAGAACCGGAGTTCAGTGCAATACCTACACCATAGCGATTGTCATTAGTCAGTTTCTGACCATACTCAACCAGTTCATCCCAGGACTCCGGTGCCTTCTCCGGATCCAGACCAACCTCCTTGAATGCATCCTTATTATAATACAGAATCTCCGTACTTCTCTGGAACGGGATGGAATAAATCTTGCCGTCTACATAAGAATCTTCCATAAACCCATCCAGGAAATCATCAATATATGCCTTTCCTTCGTCCCCATCAGCAGCGATCAGATCATCCAGCGGCATTGCCATACCGGTAGATGCCATGGTGAAACGCTGGGTTGCCAGGCTTACAAATACATCCGGCGGAGTTCCGCCCTGCATAGCTGTCTGAATCTTTGTTACAGTATCATCATAGTTACCAGTGTAAACCGGCTCTACCACGATATCCGGATTCTCCTTGTTGAAATCTGCGCAAATCTTCTCCATCAGCTTTGCCGCATCTCCGCCTACGTTAACCGGGTAATAGAAAGTCAGATGCAAAGCATCTTTGCTTGCTGCTTCTGTCGCCGCCGAAGCTGCCGTCGTCTCTGCCTGATTCTCCGGTGCCTTGGTTTCCGGGGCCACTGCCCGGCCGCTGTTACCGCATCCGCTCACTGCTGCTGATACCATCATGGTGGATGCCAGTGCTAATGCTACTTTCTTTTTCATATGTTTCCTCCTTTTAACTTTGTCGATCTTTATCGGATATTGAAATTATAACATCGATTTTGAAACGTGTCAATTATTAAAACGAGCATTTTATACAATTTTATTTCTAATAAAGCTTAATTTTACCCGTTTTTTACAATTATTCTTCTTTTTCTTTCCAGAATTCCATTGAATGCATTTCAATTATCAAAAAAATAAATTGTCGAATTGGCTGCCCTGTGTTATAATGCAAATAACTATTCAAGAAAGCAGGGGTGCTTATGGTTACAATCAAAGATATTGCAAAATTAGCCGGAGTCGCACAGGGAACCGTTTCCAATGTACTGAACGACAAGGGGAATGTCAGCAGCGAGAAAATCAAGCGCGTACTGGACGCTGCTCATGCTCTGGGATATGTGCCGAATGAGAAAGCGGCCCTGCTGCGCAAAGGGTACAGTGACTCTCTGGTCGTCATCATGCCGGACTCCCGAGCCAGACAATATGATGATTTCTATCTCAGTTTCAAAAGCTATGCTTCCGATCACGGATATAAGACGACCCGTTTTCTGATCAATGAAAATACACCCGGCAGCGAGGAGGACGCTCTTTCAGAAATCCGTCCCCTGCAGGCAAAAGGTATTGCATGCGTCTCCGCTGTGGCCGGAACTTCCAACGAAAGCGCCATTTACCAGAAAAACAGCCATTATGACGAACTGCCCCACATGGTGTTCATCGATCGTAAGCCGGGTTTCCCGGCAGATTTCATCGGATTTGACTACAGAGAAGCCGGGCGGCAGATGGCAGGCAAAGCTCTGGCTCAACACCTCAGCCACGTATGTCTCCTGACAGCCAATCTGGAATATTCCAATGAATCCGATTTCTATCACGGCTTCATGGATATTATGAATCCATCTGCCTGCCGGGTTACCCACATCCAGACAGACCCGTTCCGCAGATATCAGCACATCATGCAGGTATTCAACGGACCGATGCCCCAGGCGTTTTTTATTTCCAATTACGCTTTTGCGGAAAATGTCAAGGATCTCTGCACTACCTTTTATCAAAGCGATCACCTGCCGAGGATCTATACCGTTTCCCCGGTATTTACCCTGCCGGAAAATGTTTTTACAAAATATGAGATGAACTACCGCCAGCTGGGCAAAATCGCCGCAGAATACCTGATTCGCAGGCAGGCCGCTGCTTCGAAAGAAGAGCCTTCCTGCCAGATTCTGAAAAGCGACGGTTTTCGCAACTGGTATTCCAATATTCTTGTCTCCGGGAGACGAAAAACCCTGAATGTCATCACGCTGGACAGCCCGGAAGCACACATTATGCGAAGTTTTTCCAAACTGTACACGCAAAAAAGCAATGTAGATGTCAATATCTGCATTTACTCATATGATGAGATTTACGAAGCCTACAATTCCCTGTCCGCATCCCGGCATTTTGATGTACTGCGTCTGGATGTGACCTGGCTTTCCTGGTTCGCGGAAAAGCTTCTGATGCCGCTGACCGATATCGATCCGGATATTGAAAATCTGCTGGACAGTTTCATTGAAGGCACGCCGCAGTATTATGCCAGAGTACACGGTCAGATCTATACGCTGCCGGCTACCCCAAGTGTTCAACTGCTGTATTATCGCAAGGATCTGTTTGAAAGCCCGATTTACAAGCGGATGTATTATGAACAGTTCCGCACAGAGCTGGTTCCGCCAAAGACCTTCGAAGAGTTCAACCGCATTGCATCTTTCTTCACCCGTTCCATCAATCCCCTGTCGCCGGTCGAGTACGGCACGACCATCACCATGGGTTCTACGGGTGTTGCCGGTTCTGAATATCTTTCCAGACTGTTCAGTTATCAGGCAAATCTGTATGACAGCAATCTGGAAATCCATCTGGATTCCGATACCGCTCTGCGTGCATTAAAAGATCTGATCGAGATTCGGAAATATACAGCTGCCAATTACTGCAACTGGTGGATCAATACCGCCAGGAACTTCGCGGACGGCGGATTTGCCATGGCTCCGCTCTACAGCAACTATGCCAGCGACCTTTTAAGCCACTCATCCAATATCATCGGCAAGATCGGCTTCACTATGATGCCGGGTGCCAATCCGATTATCGGCGGCGGCAGCCTTGGTATCTCCAAACACTCTGCCCATCCGGAAGATGCGCTGTCCTTTATCCGCTGGATCTGCAGCGAGCCGATTTCTTCCGCTGCCGCATTGCTCGGAAGCATCTCGCCCTGCCGGAAAACATACGAAAACTACGAAGTGATGCACAACTTCCCATGGATGAGCCTGTGCAAAAAATGCTTTCCGCTTGTCCAGGGCAGACGTATTCCGGATCACATCGGAACTCCGTTTGATGAAAGAAAATTTTTAGGCATTCTGGGTATGGCAGTGAAAAACGCCTACAGCAGCGTGATCACGCCAGAGGAAGCGCTGAAAAACGCTCAGGAAATGATGGAACAAAACTTCCAGTGCAAATATGTATAATAAAAGAACAAGGAGTATTGCCATGCAGACACTGACAGAACAGATCGTCACCGTGGTCCGCACCTGCGGTCAGGTCATGTTGGATGCCCGGCGGGACGATTCCATGATTGACGAAAAATCCGGACACGCAAACTTCGTGACCACTTACGACAAAAAAATCCAGACCATGCTGCAGAACCAGCTTCTGAGCATTCTTCCGGATGCCGCATTCGTCGGCGAAGAAGAAGATATTCATGCTTCCATTCGACACGGTCATGCTTTCATCGTAGACCCCATCGATGGAACCACCAATTTTATTAAAGACTATCGCGCCAGCTGTGTCTCCGTCGGTCTGACCAGAGACGGTGAGCCCTGGATCGGCGTCGTTTATAACCCGTACCTGGACGAAATGTACACAGCAGAACAGGGGCACGGTGCCTTTTTAAACGGCCGTCCGATTCACGTATCCGACAAACCGCTTTCTCAGGGCATTATCATGTTCGGAACCTCTCCGTATTACGAAGACCTCCATCAGAAAGCGTTTGAACTGGCGTTCCACTATTTCAAACAGGCCATGGATTTGAGAAGAAGCGGTTCTGCTGCTATCGATATCTGCTCCGTTGCCGCCGGACGCACAGAGCTTTTCTTTGAACTGAAGCTTTCCCCATGGGATTATGCTGCTGCCGCACTGATCTGTCAGGAGGCCGGCGGTAAGGTGACCACCATCGACGGCGAGCCGTTTACCCTGGATCAGCCATGCTCCATTCTGGCGACCAATGGTATTTCCTGATCAAATAATTTGCAAAACAGGCTGCCCACCTTCTCACCGGTGTGCAGCCCGTTTTTCTATGCGTCAAAATCCACATGATACACCTGATCCCCCGCATGGATATCCATATAGGGAAGATCAAATTCCTCATCCATGATATCTACTTTGCATTCAAAGTAAACATCTTCCGTTTTCTTAATCATAAACAAATAGCTTCCATTCTCTTTCTGATCCATCTCATCGCAGATTTCATTGTAAAGCTCTTCTCCGTCTACCTCGCCCGGATAACCGGATGCCTTGATTTTTGCCTCAATTGTTCTGTACAATTCGTCCATATCAATCTCCTTCTTTTCTGTCACTGTTCAGATATTCCATGATCCCCATGTGAATCGTCCACGCCATGCGCTCCTGATAGCTTTCCGTCCCAAGCAATGCAGCCTCATTCCGGTTGGAGAGGAAACCGCATTCCACAATCACAATCGGTTCTTTCACATGCAAAAGCAGGTAATAATTGCCGTTTGGCTTCGCCAGTCTCCGGTTCCTTTCCCCCAGCACAAAATCAAACCGCTTCTGCAGAATCTCCGCCAGACGCTTTCCCTTTTCGGAGCCCTTATAATAGAACACCTGCCCCCCGGAAATCGCCTCTTCATGATAACTGTTCTGATGAATACTCACAACCAGAACCGGCTTCGCCCGACTGATCCGTTCACAACGGTTTCTCATATCCGCCATTTTCTTATGGCTGTCACTTTTCTCATACAATCCCCGGTCATCTTCCCGGGTCATCACCACCTGCACATCCGACGCCTCCAGATATGCTTTCAGTTTTTTAGCAATCTGCAGATTAATATCCTTCTCCAGACTTCCGTCCACTCCGATCTTACCGGGATCATTCCCGCCGTGCCCGCTGTCTATGACAATCACCGGTTTTTCACCGGCGGCGATGACACGCTGTCCCGACACCATCATGCCCGCCCGGCGTGAAATCAGGTATACAAAAGCCAGAAGCAGGATTCCCATCCACATTTCCGCCCTGCGATGCTCCACCCGACACCATCCATGTTTTCCAGATTATAATCCAGTATATCACGGATTCTGCCGGAAAAGAACCGACAGTCTTAATCTTCACGCACTTTGTTGTAATCCCGCTCCGCATCACGGATAATATACTGCACATAATCCGCCAGAATCGAGGAATATCCATCCCCCATCCAAAGCTGGTAATCCGGATTTTTCAGCACTGCATCCCGGATCTTGTATGCGGTTCCCTGATAATAATGGTAATTCAGATCCGAATACAGATTGGACATCCGCAGCCGCTGATCCTCGCTCAAAGTATCAATCCTGCTCAGCGCATCGTAAGACTGATTATAAAATACCCGCCTCAAAAACGGTCCCTTAAAACGGTCAAATTCCTGCAGATCCTGCTCTTTCCGGTTATGGCGCTTTGCCCAGTCCTGCACGTCCAGCTGTGCGGTCCGGTAAGCGAAACTGCCGCCGTGCCAATAGGACAATATTCCAAACTGGCAGGCCGGTGTTGCCAGGGAACTGGTCACCATCTCCCAGATGCCCCTTCCATCCTCAGACTGCTTCGTATGCTGCACATGAAGATGCCCGCTCAAAAATAACGGAACATCCCACTCCTCCAGCATCTCCACCAGCTGCTCCGAGTGTTCAATCGTGCAGTCATCCACATAAATCTCGCTCTCATCCAGCAGGTTGTGATGCGCCACCGGTATCACATCAGCACCGGTATCCCAGGCCTCCTCCAGCATCCTCTCAATCCAGTCATAAGTATCCGACAAAATGGCGCCGCCTACCAGTGCCTTCTGTTTGTACTGGCAGGAATCCAGCATCAGAAACCAGGTGTCGTCATCCAGTTCATAGACATAGCTGAGCGATGTCGGATCCTCGCTGATTGCCTCGTCGTATCCAAAATGGCGGTAGATTTCTCGGAATTCCTCCGGTGTGGTAAATTCCGCCGGAAGGCGCTCATCCCCCTTAAACCTTGCCGCATGGTGATTGTTGATATCATGATTGCCCGGAACCACCAGCACCGTGATACCATTCTCTTCAATTTTCTCCAGCTTCCGGGCCAGTTCCTGATGGCTCTGCTTCTCACCGTCCAGCGTCAGATCCCCGCTGAGAATCAGCACATCCGGACTGCGGCGGATCGTCTCTTCCACAAACGCGTCGGTAATCTGGTCGATATAGGTCACTATCTTTCCGTCACCATGCTCTACCATGTACTGGAAATGATTCCCGCCGTCCGTCAGTTCCTGAGAAAGATAATGAATGTCGGTCGCAGTCAGAATCGAAACCTCCGCTTCCTCTTCCGGAAATTCTTCCGTCTCCGTTTCTGTTTCCTGCGGCTCCTCTTCCGTCTCTCCGGGGAACGATGCGATCGTAGACTCCGGTTCCCGGGACGGTTTCTCCGACTCCGTGCTCTCCTTTGTCTCCGGCTTCGACGGAGCTATCGTCGATTCTTCTGTCGATACCGCCCCGGAGGACTGCTCCGTACCGGTCTGCCTGCTGCACCCGCATACCATTCCTGCAATCAGAAATCCCGCTGCCGCCAGAACTGCCACGCCCCGGCCTGTCTTTCTGTTCCATTGTTTCTTCATTTCCATGCACTTCCTTTGATGTCTGATTTCTCTTTCTACTGTATCTTTACGCTGTCCGACAGATTCACAATATCCCAGATCTCCGCCGGTTCAAATCCCAGCTTCCAGCAGGCCACACCCGCCAGATCATAAGCTCTGATAAGATCCACCTTGCGGCTGATGGATGTCTCCTCTTCCATCCAGAGAAGATATTTCCCGCCATCCGCTTCCAGCTCTCCGTAATACTGCCCCAGCTCCTCCTGCCAGTACAGTTCCATCCCATGTTCCTTTACCCAGCGCTTCGCTTCCGTAATCCCCATGGCTGTCGAAGTCACTCCACTGTCATCTTCCTTCCAGAGACGGGTATAAAACGGAATCCCGCTGACCAGCTTTTCCCTCGGAACCATAGCAAGCGCATCTTCGATACCACGGCGTTCATATCCCAGTGATGCCACGGAACCGGCATCTCCGCCGGCATAATGCTCATCATAGCCCATAATAATCACATAATCCGTCACACACCCCAGCTCCGTCCAGTTATAAAAGGCATTATAAACCGCCGGCACATAGGTATCTACGGACAACACGATTCCTTCCCGCCGGCAGTCCACGGACAGTTCCCGGATAAACTGAATGTAATGCGTTCCTGCAGAAGCCTTAATCCCCTCGATATCCAGATTGATCCCGTCCAGACCGAACGATCTTACTTCCTCCATCAACCCGGTGATCAGTCTCTTTCTGGCATCTGTATCCGCAAACAGTATTTCTGACTGTACATTTGCGCCTTTGTTAAAATTATCCAGTACCGCCCAGACCTGAAGTCCCATGGCATGTGCCCGGTTCACGTAATCCTGATCCGCCAGCGATTCAAAGCTTCCTTCATTATCTGTCAGCATAAACCAGGTCGGTGCAATGACGTTGACCCCTTTGGTATTGGCCATCAGTTTCTCCATAGAGGAGTTCGCCTGCTTTGACGTCACCTGATGCCACACCAGACAAACCGGCTCTTCCATGGAGATACTGGTATAAACCGGTGCCTCAAAAGTGCTTTTCACTTCCTTCGTCTGAGTCTCCTCCAGATATTTGTTCCGGACATAGCCCAGATAACCGTCCGCCGTACGCACACGGCTCCAGTTATCCATGGCTTCCAGCACCACGACTTTCGCACCAGAATCCACCTCTGTCAAAACATCACTTTTGATCCCGCCGCGCTCCCGGACCGCTTCTTTCTTCTTCACCACGGCCGTATCTTCCGAAGTCCGCCCGGAATCAATAAAAACTCGCTTTACATCCGAATCCGCAAAAACGGCAGTCCGTATATCCGTATAGGTCTGCACCAGCCCGGTCAAAACCCAGACCTCCTCACCCTGTTCCACGAACAGCGGCGCTCCAGTGCTTCCAACCGAATCCGCACCGGCATATACAATGGAATCCGGCAGCGCATAGATCAGTTGGTGATTGGCCGCATCCCAGTAGAAACGATCATTCAGACAGGCATTCACCCATTTCAGCGGCAGATAGACCTGGCTGTCGATATAACGTCCCTTCGCCGCATCCGACTCCTGCAGTTCCTGATTCCACACAATGGCAACCTCATCTCCGGATACACCAAACCATGCACTCTGATCTGCCGGCTCCTTCGACGGAGAATATTTCCTGTAAACAAACCAGCCGGCGCCCGCAGCTGCAAGCAGTACCAGTGTAAATAAAACCGTCAGCAGCGATACCAAGAATTTCTTCACTGTCTTTCCTCCTGTGGTATGATAAAAATCTGCCTTGATTATACCACAGATACCTGATCTCTTCTCTTAAATTTTTTTTATTTTCCCGCCCCTGCTTTTTGCATCCCCGGCTGAATTGGGATTCTCTCCAAAAGCCCCGCCCCTTAGTCTGTACTTCACCGGAAGACGCTCCGGCTGTACCTCCTTATTTTGCAGTCACCAGTTATACACCCGATCGAAGCGGATTTCCTTCAGACATTTCACGCCGTTTTTCCGATCCGCATCCGTTTCCGATGCTCCGCATGCCCCCTGGGTCTGATACAGGCTCCGGTTCTCATGCAGTTCCAGTATGCCGCAGCACTCCTGCTGCTCCCGGAGTGCTGTCTCATCCTCATCTTCCAGTATGTAATCACCCATATAAAAGCTTCCATCCTCTCTCTCTTCAAAAATCACCTCCAGCCCGCTTACATCCACCTCCTTCCCGTCCAGCAATATACGCACACCTCGTTCCTGATACCGCTTTAATCCTTCTAGAAAAATCTCCCGCGCTTTCGGACTCAACCGTTTTCCAATCACCGGACTCCGTCCCGCCATTTCCCTGCGCCCTGCCATCTCCCTGCTGCCCATATTTCTTCTGTTGGAACCATACCGGTTTCTGACCGGTTTTCTCGATTCATATGCCATACGTTCCCCTTTTGCAGCTGCGGAAGGCACATCCCCGGAGGTCCTTCGCCGTGACACAAAATGCTCTTTTTTGCCTGTCCGCAGCCCTCTTCTTTCATTTTTCTTTTAACAGCTCTGTAAAAAAATTCATATCCGCACGTGTCACCGCAAAAGCATCCACTGAAGCAGGAATCCGAAGACAGCTCACACGAAACGTCTTTTCCAATTGTTTTCTGGTTTCCTCACTGCCAAACGCAGCCGCATACCTCCAGCTTCGATCCCGTTCCGCCGCTCTCTTTACTTCTTCCAGAAATGCTTCTGCCTGCCACTCGCTCAGTGCGCCGACAATCACCTTTCTGTCACACCGGGCACATTCCAGAATGTTCTCTCCGGAAATCTCCCCATAATCCACAATAATGCGGCGATAATCTTCGTTCATGCAGAACGCCAGCTCCTCCGATCCGGCATCCGGGAAATATTCCGCATCCAGAATCCGGCAGCTTTTGAGTCCCGCCCCGCACAGCTGTGCACCGCAGAACCGGCGCATTTCGGCAAAATCACCATGACGGTTCCACTCCAGAACGGCTGTCCGCTCCCTGTGCACTCCGGTCAGATAATTCGCCGTCCATACAGACAGGTGTGTGACTCCGGTTCCTCTTCCTGCTCCGATCATCCCAAGGGTGCGCCAGTCCTTTTCCGGATCCATCCGGGCAAACTGCGCATCCGCCTTTCGATTTTTCCAAACAGTTTTCGTAAAATTCCCCCCGTCCTTTTTCCTGTCAGAGACACCATTACCGCCTCATAAATTTTCTCCGCCTCTTTTCCGCTTCTCAATGGATTGGAATGCTCTGGCATCAGGAAACAGTCCGTTCCCCTTGCCGGACCAGGCAGTCTGCCATAGAGCTGCCTGCAAAAATGATTATAGATAATCGCCTGTCCCGGATGAATTCCGAGACCAGATACAGCTTCCCTGGTATTGTTCCATTCCCAGGGTTTTCCCCCGCAGATCAGCAGATATCCGTCTGCCTCATCTGCCTGTTCGCCACAACACGTCCGCCAGTCGGAACCGTAATCTCTTACCACAACCGGATAAGGATTTGCTTCCAGCTTTACGGCATTTCCGTAAAACGGAAGCATGGGAATACCCTGAATCATACAGATACCGGCTTCATCCATCCCGGCACTGATACAGGATGCAAACTGCCGGACCGCACCGGATTCATTCCGTTCCTCATACATCGCGGACAGACCGCATTTTCTCAGATATGCAGTCAATCCCATTGCAATATGCGTCGTTCCCGCACCGGGACCTGAACCCGCTACCGCAATCGTCAGAGATGATATCTGGCCGCTTCCCCATATTCTCCGCTCTTCCCGCTCCAGCTTTCTCCGGATTTCCTCCAGTGCATCACACAGCTGCTCCGCCGACTGATAGCGTCCTGCCTTATCGCTGCGCAGACATCTTCGAATGACGTTTGCCATGCTCCTGTCAACCAGTCCGCGCGGGAAATCCACCGTTCCATTCCAGTTTTTATCCGGGTAAGTTCCTGTCAGCATGTAATAGAGGACAGCACCAATGGCATAGATATCCGTCCGTTCATCCAGAACTTCTCCCGTATACTGCTCCGGTGCGGCATATCCCACCGTCCCATAGCGTTTCGTCATGCTTTCCGCCTCATGCAAATGAACAGAATGATCAAAATCAATCAGTTTTACCGTATCACAACACACAAGAAGATTCTTCGGCTGTAAATCAAGATACAAAATAGGGGTTGGTCTCGCTGAATGCAAGATACAAACCAGACGGCAAATCTGAATCCCGTATCGGACCGTCATTGCCTTTGATAAATGCCCCATGTCAGAAACAAGAGCATATATGGAATTCCCTGATAAGAACTCCAGAATCATATAACTGTAATCCGCCGACTCCATGAGATCATACACGATCGGTATCCCCGGGTGACGTATACTCTTTAAAATGAGCGCCTCCTTCCGGAACTGCTCATAATCCGCACAGGACTTGGGTACCCGCTTAATCGCCCGATACTCTTCCAAATCCAGATGCTTCGCCAGAAACACTGTCCCGCTTCGTCCGCGCCCCAGTTCCCGGCATATCTGATACTTACCAAACAGAGTGGCCGCTTCGATCCTTCCACCTCCTTTCGGTCCAGTATCATCTCCGTAAACACATTCTAATATAGTTCCCTTCATTTTACAAGCGCTTTTTCTGATATGCGCAGAGAAACTGTTCGACAGAAATCGACAATGCCGCAAACCGGTTCAAACAGAGAACCTGTCTGCGGCATCGCTTCTGCCGTCCTGTTATTTCACAGCAATTGCCTCGATCTCACACAGAACGCCCTTCGGCAGGGACTTCACTGCAACGCAGCTTCTTGCCGGTTTGGATACGAAGTATTTCTCATATACCTTGTTGAACTCAGCGAAATCGCCCATATCTGCCAGGAAGCAGGTGGTCTTGAACACTTTATCAAAGCCGCTTCCTGCTGCTTCCAGAATCGCGCCTACGTTCTTGCAGCTCTGCTCAGCCTGTGCAGCGATGCCCTCTTCCACTGCGCCGTTCTCCGGATTCACCGGGATCTGACCGGAAGTATATACAAAGCCATTCACTTCAAAGCCCTGGGAGTATGGTCCGATTGCGCCTGGTGCATTCTTTGTTTCGATAACTGTCATGTGTTTAATCCTCACTTTCTGTGTGTTTTATGCTTCTACTATACACGCTCCCGCCCAAAAATGCAAGAATTTTTTCGCAAAAAAATAATTTATTTTCATTTTGCTTTTTTCTTGTATTCCTGCGGATTCAAATATATAATGGTGTTGGGGTCAAAAGGTATTTTGCCCTCTACGATACACTTATTGCAGGAGAACGGCTATGACCAACAAAGAGATTTTCGATTTATTCATTCCGCTGGTAGATTTTCTCGGCGAGATCATGGGAGAGAACACAGAAGTTCTTCTTCATGACCTTTCTCATCCCGACCACTCGGTGATTGCGATTTCCCACGGCTTTCATTCTGACCGCAGGATCGGAAGCCCGGTGACTGATCTGGTTCTTGATATTCAGGACAGCCGCCGTTACGATCAGGAAAACTACATGACAAACTACCGCGCCGTCTCCAAAGGCAGACAGTACCTGTCTTCCTCGTATTTTATAAAAAACGGCAGTGAGCTGATCGGTATGCTCTGTCTCAATACTGACATTCAGGCTGCCCAGACCTTTACCGAAGCCATGAAGAAATTCCTGAAGGCAACCAACCTTGGTGCTTTTCTGGATGAGTCCGGGCAGACCGGAACCGTACAGGAAAGCCTGGACGCCCCGATCGCATCCCTGACCCAGACCATCATCTCCAGGACAATCCTGGAATCCGGCATCAACCCCGAGCGTATGACAAAAAACGAAAAAATGCATATCGTCTGGAATCTGACCGATCAGGATATTCCCCGCATGAAGGGCGCCGTAGCCGAGATTGCCAAACAGCTGCAGCTTTCCGAATCAACCGTGTACCGCTACATCAGTCAGCACGAGAAGAAAGGCTGACCGGCCGCGCTTACGCGCGCCCGGCTTCCGCCTTATGTCTCCGTTTCATCTCATACATCTTCGCATCCGCCCGGGACAGAATCTCGTCCAGCGTATACGTTTCTGATGGCTCCCCGGCTTCAACCAGCCCATAGCTGAAGCTGGAGACACAGCCGTATGTTCTGTCCTGCTGAAACACTTCCAGAATCCGCGCCATCTTCTGCGCAGCCACCTTCTCCCGACACTCCAGAAATACCACGCAGAACTCATCTCCTCCGATTCTGGCAAACAGGTCGTAATCCCGGATCTGTGATCGAATCAGGTCTGCAAACCGGCAGATATACGCATCCCCGGCCCGGTGTCCATACTCGTCATTGACCATTTTTAAATGATCCAGATCAATATAGCAGAGCGTGAACTCTATGTTCTCTGACAAAATCCGCGCCATCGTCTCCTCAAAATACAGTCTGTTCCTGATCCCGGTCAGAGAATCCCGATATGCCTTGCTGGCCAGTCTCTCCTTTTCTGCCTTCTCTATTGTCATATCCTTAATAATATGCGCAAACGCACTCTGCTCCGTCCTGCGCGGCCTGTGAGATTCCTTATCACAGGGCAGTTCCATCATCGAATGGAACAGTTCCGTAAACCCGTTCTCCATGAGCACTTCAGAGTAATTCCTGATCCGCTCCACCACCTGCTGAAGGACCTGCATCTCTATC
>JALFHZ010000121.1 GCA_022776445.1 Lachnospiraceae bacterium | reverse complement strand
GCCAGTACCTGACCACGGAATAATTTTATTCGCATACTCATTATCTTTCCATATTTCCCTGCAGTCGGAATCCAACCATTCCGTCTGCAGGGATTCTTTTTTGTACTCATATGTATACAATTTCATAAAATAAGTTTTTTTATAGTTTATTTTTTAACATTTTCACTATGGAATTTTTTTATAAAAAGAGTATTATGATAACGATACCAATCATGCATTCCGTATGCTGATTATTTCTAATTATCATATGCTGCTTTCTGATTATTATTCACCCGGTGTTCCGTTCTCTTTCCAATCCAAACGGCACCGGGTTTTCTGGCATAAAACAGTCGGACGGAATGCCTGAAATAAACAGACACCACAAGGAGGATCGCGATGGATACTGTAATCCGACAAATATCCGAAATTGAAGCGGCTGCCGCATCAGTTATGGATGATGCCAATGCCCGCAAAAAAGCATTTGCCCAGAAAATGGAGCAAGAGACCATCGACTTCGACCAGGCGTTGGAGAAAGAGACCGATGCCAGGATTCACGCACTCCGATCCGATATGGAGACGGAGATGAATACCAGACTGGCCCGCCAGAAGTCCGATGCGGAAAGTCTTCTGCAGAGAATGGAAAAGAATTATGAAGACCATCATCAGGAATATGCCCGAAAGCTGTTCCGGTCTTTGACAGAGGAGTGATTTTATGAGCCTGATAAGCTACAGTGCAATCACGACAAAAATCCGGGCCATGCAAAGCCGCCTGATCTCGGATGAACAGCTTCAGGTACTCGCCGGATCCGAGGATGTGTGCAGCGCTGCTGATTTTCTGAAACAACAGCCGGCCTATGCAGACATTTTTTCCGATCTCGATGACACCCGGCTGCACCGCGCCAATATTGAACAGCTTCTGACGTTGTCCGAATATCGTGATTTTGCCAAATTGTATCGGTTTTCCAACGTTTCTCAGCGTCGGTTTCTCGATCTTTATTTTATGCAGTACGAGATTGACGTCGTCAAACAGGTGTTAAGAAATGTTTTAAGCCGGCAGAAAACGGTTCTCAACCTCTCCATATTCCGGGATTTTTTTAACCGCCACGCTTCCATTGATCTGGTCGCACTGTCCCAGTCGGAAAATCTGACCGATTTTCTGGCACATCTGGAGGGGAGCGCCTACTACAATCTTCTGGCGCCGCTGTCCGGACAGAACCACGCCGCCCTGTTCGACTATGAAATGGCTCTGGATCTTTATTATTTCAAAACAATCTGGAAGATCAAGAACAAGATTCTTTCCAGAAATGAGCAGAAGCTGCTGGACGCATGCTTCGGATGCCGGCTGGATCTTCTGAATCTCCAGTGGATCTACCGTGCCAAAAAATATTATCGTCTGGCGCCGTCGGATATCTACGCGCTTCTGATTCCGGTCAACTACAAGCTGTGCAGCACCGATATCAGTCGGCTGGCGGAAGCTCCCGGCATGGAAGAATTTTTTGCGGTTCTGAAGGGGACCTGGTATGGCAGCACCCATTATCCGGATCTGAACGAAAAACCGGACCCGGAGCTTCTGTACCACGAGATTCTGAACCGAATCTATGCCAATGCCGGCCGCAGACATCCCTATTCTATTGCCATACTGGATTCCTACCTTTTTCTTAAGAAGCGGGAAAAGCGCAGGATTATCACAATTCTGGAGGGAATCCGCTATGGCTTGAGTTCCGGAGAGATTCTGGCACTCACAGCAAAACAATAAGGAGGTATAACACGTGATAGAGAAAATGAAGTTCTTAAGCATCACCGGACCGAAAGACGATATCGACCGTGTCATCGACCAGTATCTCTCCCGCTATGAGATCCAGCTGGAAAACGCACTGTCTGAGTTAAAGACTGTTCCGGACTTAAGACCTTATCTGGAGACCAATCCCTACAAGGCCGAACTTCAGAAAGCAGATGAACTGCTCGCCGGTTTTCCGGGTGGTACACCAGAAGATGCTTCTGTCAGAAAACTCTCTCTGGAGGAGGCTGTCAGCGTCATTCACAATCTGGATGCAAAGCTTCAGAAACTGACGAAGGAAAAAGAAGCACTTGAAAAAGAGGCGGATATCGTCCGCACCTCCATGGATAACCTGATCCCGTTCACGGACTTAAATTACGCGGTCAGTGATATCCTGCATTTCAAATATGTCAAATTCCGTTTCGGCAGAATGACTCATGAATACTATCAGAAATTCATGAATTATGTATACGACACCATCGATACGGTCGTTCACAAATGCCAGGAGGACGCCGAATACGTATGGCTGGTGTATTTTGTACCACATTCCCTGGCGGACAAAATTGATGCCATTTTCGCCTCTCTGCATTTTGAGCGGTTCTTCCTTGCCGACGAATATGAAGGGACTCCTACGGAGGCCACCCATTCTCTGGAGGCGAAGCTTTCCGGCATCTATGACCGGCTTCGTGATACGGATCGCAAAATCACGGAAGCCATGAAGGAACAGCGGGATGACCTGCTGGCTGCCTCCCGGAAACTGAGCACCTATGCAACCAACTTTGATGTCCGTAAGCTGGCCGCCTGCACCAACCATGACACTCACACCTTCTACATCCTGTGCGGCTGGATGACTGAGTCCGACGCGGCGGCATTCCGCAAGGAACTGGAACATGATTCCAGCACGTTCTGCTTCGTGGAAGATGACCACAACAACATTATGAGCAAACCGCCGACCAAACTGAAGAACCCGAAGCTGTTTAAACCTTTTGAAATGTTTATCCAGATGTATGGTCTTCCGTCCTACGATGAAATTGACCCTACCATCATACTGGGACTGACCTACTCTTTCCTGTTTGGCTTCATGTTCGGTGATGTAGGACAGGGACTCTGCCTGCTGATCGGCGGATTCCTGCTGTATCGTGCAAAGAAGATGAACCTGGCGGCGATTATTTCCTGCTGCGGCTTTTTCTCCACCATCTTCGGACTCCTGTTCGGCAGCGTCTTCGGATTTGAAAATATCCTGGAACCGATCTGGCTCCATCCGAAGACGGCCATGACAAAACTGCCCTTTATCGGCAACCTGAACACCGTGTTTGTCGTTGCCATCGCCATGGGCATGGGTATTGTCCTGATGACCATGATTTTAAATGTCATCAACAGTCTGCGCTGTCACGATCCGGAGAAAGCGTACTTTGACACCAACGGTATTGCAGGCATCATATTCTACGGCGCACTGGCCACAGTCATTGTCCTGTACATGAGCGGTAATCTGCTTCCGGCCACTGCAGTGCTGGCTGTCATGTTCCTGCTTCCGCTCCTGGTGATTTTCTGCAAGGAGCCTCTGACCGCTCTGGTTGAGAAGAAGGCAAAGATCATGCCGGAGGAAAAAGGCATGTTTTTCGTACAGGGCTTTTTCGAACTGTTCGAGGTACTGCTGAGCTATTTCTCCAATACCCTTTCCTTCGTCCGTGTCGGCGCATTCGCAGTCAGCCACGCCGCAATGATGGAGGTTGTACTGATGCTGGCAGGCGCAGAAGCCGGTTCCCCCAACTGGCTGATTGTCGTTCTCGGCAATCTGTTTGTCTGCGGCATGGAAGGCCTGATCGTCGGCATTCAGGTGCTTCGTCTGGAATACTACGAACTTTTCAGCCGATTTTATAAAGGTACCGGACGGATGTTCCGTCCTTATGGAAAAACCGAACTGTAATTATCATCAATAAATAAGCAAAGGAGACATTATTATGACTTTATCAGCAAAAATCGCATTAGCAGCCGCACTCATCTTAAGCATCGCAATCCCGTTTGGTGTATTTGCTTCCGGAGAAAAGACCAGAGGCCGTTATAAAACTGCACTCGGCATCAACGTCCTTCTGTTCATGGGCACCTTACTGGTCACCGGCGGTCTGATCTTCACCGGCAATGCCGCAGCAGCAGAAACCGCTGAGGCAGCAGCTTCCGCTGTCAATCCGGCAGCCGGCTGGGGCTATCTTGCAGCTGCGCTTTCCACCGGCATGTCCTGCATCGGCGGCGGTATCGCCGTATCCGCAGCAGCAAGCGCCGCACTGGGTGCAATCAGTGAAGACGGTTCCATCCTTGGTAAATCCCTCATCTTCGTAGGTCTTGCCGAAGGTGTATGCCTGTACGGACTGATCATCTCCTTCATGATCCTCGGTAAGCTGTAATCCTCTGAAAATGTATCTGATCAGCGACAACATCGACACCTGGACGGGCATGCGCCTGGACGGTGTGGATGGCTGTGTCGTCCATTAAAAAGAAGAATTGAAAGCAGCCTTTGATAAAGTCCTGGCCGACAGGGAGATCGGAATCGTACTGCTGACCGAGAAATTCGGCAGAGATTTTCCGGAACTGGTAAACGAAATCAAACTGGCACATTCGCAGCCTCTTTTTGTAGAGATTCCCGATCGCCACGGAACCGGCCGCAAGCCGGACTTTATCACATCCTACGTAAATGAAGCCATTGGATTAAAGTTATAAGGAAAGCAGGTGACCCACATTGACTACTGACGAGAAATTAAAGCATTTCCTGGATACCTGTATGGAAGACGCACGCACCCGCAGCAGCCGGATGCTGGACGAATACATGTCCGCTCTGGAAAAAAACCTGGAAGAACACAAGGCAGATGCGAAGCGGCGTGCCGAGATGCAGGTTCGCCAGGAGACAGAAAATATCGAGCGTGAGATCAACAAAAACCTTTCCATTGAACAGATTGATCTGAAACGCATGATCGGACAGAAACAGGAAGAACTGAAGGATAAATTATTTGTAGAACTGAAGGACATGCTGGAGCATTTTATGGGAACCAGAGAGTATCTGCTTCTTCTGGAGCGCCAGATCGAAAAGGCCGTGACATTTGCCGGCAAGGATGAAATCATCATCTATCTGGATCCGGTTGACGAAGACAAGATCCGCCGTCTGGCCCTGCACCACGGAAATGCTGACCTGCGCATCAGCGAATACTCCTTCAACGGCGGATGCCGCGCGGTCATCCCGTCACGCCACATTCTGATCGACAATTCCTTCCAGACAAGACTGGAAGAAGCACGGGAAAACTTTCATTTTGATTTAAGCCTCACAGAAGGAGGTCGCACAAATGACTAAGACAGGTATTATCTACGGCATCAACGGTCCGATCGTCCATCTGAAGGGAGACGCCGGATTTATGATGAACGAGATGGTCTATGTCGGCAGAGAAAATCTGGTCGGTGAAGTGATCGGCCTGACCTCCGACGACACCATCATCCAGGTATATGAAGAAACTGCCGGCATCAAACCCGGTGAAATCGTAACCGGCACCGGAGCGCCGGTATCCGTCACTCTGGCTCCGGGCATCCTGACCAATATCTTTGACGGTATCGAACGGCCCCTGAGCGAGATCGCCAAAACAGGCGGTGCCTACATCAATCGCGGTGTCAGTGTGGATTCGCTGGATACCCGCAGAAAATGGAAAACGCACATGACCGTAAAAAAGGGCGACCGCGTCTTCGGCGGAACCATCATCGCAGAGGTTCCGGAGACTCCGGCCATCGTCCACAAGGTTATGATTCCCCCTGATAAAGAGGGATACGTATTGAGCGTCGTGGAGGATGGGGAATATACGATCAGCGACCCGATCCTGACCCTGCAGCTTCCGGACGGAACCGAAGAAGCCATCACCATGACTCAGAAATGGCCGATTCGTACTGCCCGCCCGACTGCCAGACGCTTCTCCGCATCACAGCCGCTGATCACCGGACAGCGAATCCTGGACACCCTGTTTCCGCTCGCCAAAGGAGGCACAGCTGCCATTCCGGGCGGATTCGGCACCGGCAAGACCATGACCCAGCATCAGATCGCAAAATGGTCGGATGCCAACATCATTATCTATATCGGATGCGGTGAGCGAGGCAACGAGATGACACAGGTTCTGGAGGAATTCTCCGAACTGATCGACCCGAAGACCGGCAACCCGCTGATGGACCGCACCACCCTGATCGCCAACACCTCCAACATGCCGGTGGCTGCCCGTGAGGCGAGCCTGTACTCCGGACTCACCCTGGCAGAGTATTACCGCGATATGGGTTATCATGTTGCTATCATGGCCGATTCCACTTCCCGCTGGGCAGAGGCTCTTCGTGAGCTTTCCGGACGTCTGGAGGAAATGCCCGCCGAGGAAGGCTTTCCGGCTTACCTGGCATCCAAGCTGTCCGCGTTCTATGAGCGTGCCGGCATGATGCAGAACTTAAACGGAACGGAAGGCAGCGTCACCATCATCGGCGCCGTATCCCCGCAGGGCGGTGACTTCTCCGAGCCGGTTACCCAGAATACCAAGCGTTTTGTCCGCTGCTTCTGGGGACTGGACAAGAGCCTTGCCTACGCGAGACATTTCCCAGCCATCTCCTGGCTGACCAGCTATTCCGAGTATCTGAATGATCTCGGTTCCTGGTACACCGAGCATGTGGACAAAAAATTTGTGGACTACCGCAATCAGATCGTCTACCTGCTGTCTCAGGAGAGCAGCCTGATGGAGATCGTCAAGCTGATCGGCGGCGATGTGCTGCCGGATGACCAGAAGCTGATTCTGGAGATTGCCAAGGTCATCCGTGTCGGTTTCCTGCAGCAGAATGCCTTCCACAAGGACGATACCTGCGTACCAATGGAGAAACAGTTCAAAATGATGGAAATCATCCTGTACCTGTACCGGAAATCCCGCTCCCTGATCTCCATGGGCATGCCGATGTCCGTGCTGAAACAGGATCCGATCTTTGATAAAGTCATCGCCATCAAATACGATGTGCCCAATGATCATCTGGAAATGCTGGATGACTATAAGAAACAGATTGACGCGTTCTACGATGCCGTTGTAGAACGAAACGCATAAGGAGGGACTGAACATGGCAATTGAATATTTAGGCTTAAGCGCAATCAACGGTCCCATGGTGGTTCTGGACGGCGTTCAGGATGCCGCTTATGACGAAATCGTGGAAATGACCGTAAACGGCACCCAGAAGAAACTGGGCCGTATCATTGAAGTATACGAAAACAAGGCAGTCATTCAGGTGTTCCAGGGAACCGAGGGACTGTCCCTGAAAAATGTCCATACCCGCCTGACCGGACACCCGATGGAGCTGGGTGTCTCCGTGGACATGCTGGGCCGTACCTTCAACGGCATCGGCGTCCCGATCGACGGTCTGGGCGAAATCCTCCCGGACAAAATGCTGGATGTCAACGGACAGCCGTTAAATCCGGTTACCCGTGAATATCCGCGTAACTATATCCGTACCGGCATCTCCGCCATCGACGGTCTGATGACCCTGATCCGGGGCCAGAAGCTTCCGATTTTCTCCGGCAACGGTCTTCCTCATGACCAGCTGGCTGCTCAAATCGTACAGCAGGCATCTCTGGGCGATGATTCCGATGAGGAGTTCGCCATTGTATTTGCTGCTATGGGCGTCAAGCACGATGTAGCGGAATTTTTCCGCAGAACCTTTGAGGAAAGCGGCGTATCCTCCCACGTGGCCATGTTCCTGAATCTGGCCAACGATCCGGTGGTAGAGCGTCTGATCACACCGAAGGTTGCTCTGACACTGGCAGAATACCTGGCTTTTGAAAAGAATATGCATATCCTGGTCATCCTGACCGATATGACCTCCTTTGCCGAAGCCATGCGTGAAGTATCCTCCTCCAAGGGTGAGATTCCTTCCCGTAAGGGCTTCCCGGGCTACCTTTACAGCGAACTGGCCGCACTGTATGAGCGTGCCGGCATTGTCAAGGGCGTCAACGGCTCCGTCACACAGATTCCGATCCTGACCATGCCGAACGACGACATCACACATCCGATTCCGGACCTGACCGGCTACATCACCGAAGGCCAGATCGTACTGGATCGCCAGTTAAATGGCCAGTCCATCTACCCGCCGATCAACGTGCTGCCGAGTCTGTCCCGTCTGATGAAGGACGGCATCGGCGAAGGCTTTACCCGCGCTGATCATCAGTCCGTAGCGAACCAGCTGTTTTCCTGCTACGCAAAGGTAGGCGACGCACGCGCACTGGCTTCCGTCATCGGTGAAGACGAGCTCTCCCCGCTGGACAAGAAGTATCTGCTGTTCGGCCGGGAATTCGAACGTCACTTTGTGGGACAGGATCCGCATGACAACCGCAACATCATTCAGACACTGACCATCGGCTGGAAGCTTCTGGGCCTGCTGCCAAGAGAAGAACTGGATCGAATCGATACGAAGATTCTGGATCAGTACTACCAGCCTGCCACCGAGGATGAACTGGAGGCGATTTCTTGAACCCAAATACCTTCCCGACCAAGGGCAATCTGATTCTGGCAAAAAACTCGCTTGCACTGGCCACCCAGGGCTACGAGCTGATGGACAAGAAGCGCAATATCCTGCTCCGTGAGTTAATGAGCCTGATCGATCAGGCGAAGGATATTCAGTCGGAAATCGATTCCACCTTTACCACTGCTTATGCGGCCCTGCAGAAAGCCAACATCGAACTGGGCATCAATTATGTGCAGAAAGCCGCATCGGCCGTCCCGGAAGACGACACCATCAAGGTCAAGGCCCGCAGCATCATGGGAACGGAAATCCCGCTGGTTCAACATGAACCGCAGCCGCTCTCCCTGACCTACGCCTGCTTCAGTTCCCGTGAATCTCTGGATGAAGCGCGGGAAAAATTTGAAAAGGTAAAGGAACTGACGATCCGTCTTTCCATGGTGGAAAACTCCGCCTACCGCCTTGCAGGCAGCATCCGCAAGACCCAGAAACGGGCCAACGCGCTGAAGAACATCACCATTCCGATGTACCAGGCACTGGTAACCAATATTTCCAATGCACTGGAAGAAAAAGACCGAGAGGAATTTACAAGACTGAAGGTCATTAAGAGAATGAAGAACTGATAAACCGCTTTTGCTTGTATTTCTTCCCCTGGTACTGATCGGAATGGTTGTATGTGGTCTTATCTACATTGCATTCCCATATTGATTATCGCAGGTGTCATTCCATTACTAACATCAAAATGATTCAATCCTCCATCTGCTCCCACGCATACCATGGGTTCTGTACGCATCGTTTACCGCCGCTTATTTCCAATGTTGTTCCGGTAATATAACCGGCGGTATCCGATGCCAGAAACACTAAAGATTCTGCCAGATCTTCCGGTTCTCCTACACGGTGCAGCGGTATATCACGCAACAAAGCATCCCCCATCTTTTCGATATTCGGACGGCTGATTTCCGTGCGTATAAGCCCCGGAATATAAGCATTGACCCGGATTCCATACGGCGCCCACTCTCCTGCCATGCTCTTCGTTAAACTGACAACTGCCGCTTTACATGCTGCATAAGGGGACTTCCCCGCAAGCGGTGTCACTGCTGCATAGGAAGCGGCGTTTAAAATAACACCCCCGTTCTGCTTCCTCATCTGTTTTGCGGCAATCTGACTTCCGAAAAAAATGGAGTTCAGATTGATATTGACCATATCTGCAAAATCCTGCGGAGTGTAATCAATCAACATTTGGAAGTGGTTGGTTCCTGCGTTATTGATCCACACATCGATCTTCCCGCTTTCCTGCACAATTTCCTCTGCCCATCTTTCCACTTCCATATACTGCGTAACATCAACCTGCCTGGTATGAAGTGCATAACCTTCTTCAGCAAATTCTTCTTTTGCTGCTTCCAGCCGTTCTTTTCTTCTGGCACAAATATATACAATGCTGCCTTCTCTGGCGAATGCCCTTGCAGCAGCCTTTCCGATTCCCTGAGAACCACCAGTAATTACTACAACTTTATTTTTTAATCCTGTTTCCATTAAGACAAATTCCCCTTATGTACTGTTATTGCAATATCTTTTAATTAGAAGCAAGTTCCAAAATCTGCCTCCAGATACTGTCATCAACATGAATTCCTGCCTGCATATTGCTTGCACGGCGAACTCTAGTCTGATCCCCTGGGCAGGAAACCGGGCGAGATGGATGGATCGGGTGTTTGTTTCTGGCTGCAATGACGCGGCGATCCAGTTTCTCCATAATTTCATCCCGTTCGCCAAAGATATCCGGATCATAAGCAATAAAAATCTGAGAACATCCACCACAACTGCCAAGCCATTCCTCATCCATGTCAGAACCGCTTTTGCCATTTGACATTAACGTCGCTGCCAGATCCAGTGCCAGAGCCATACCAGATCCCTTCCAGTAACCAATCGGAAGGATACGGCGACTTTCTTCGATTGCCCCCGGATCACAGGTAAGATTTCCTTCCTTATCAAAACCTCCTGGATATGGCAGTTTTTTTCCCTCAAGCCGATATACTCCAAGCTTTCCATATGCATACTGGCTCATGGCCACATCCACTACAAATGGTTCATCTTCGCGAGGAATTGCTATACAGAATGGATTATTTCCTACACCCTGTTCATCTGAACCCCACAGCGGCATGCAGCTCTCCGTATTAATCCAGCTGATCCCCATGTATCCTTTTTTCGCCATACGCCACGCATAGGTGCCTCCCCGCATCCAGTGTGTAGTGTTTTTTATGCTGACACAACCAATTCCGTGCTCTTTTGCAAGCTCTATCGCACGGTCAGAAGCAAAAATTGCATTGGTAATGCCAATTCCCATATGACCATCGTAATTTTCAACAGCACCTTTTTTATGAATCAGCTCCGGCTTGCCATTTGGGTCGATCCATCCCTTTTTCAGATATTCTGCAAAACGGGGGATCCGATTCATTCCATGACTTTCTACACCATCTGCACTAGAGCTTGTGTGAACTTCAGCACAAATTTCAGCCTGTTCTTCATTCAATCCAAGGTTGAGAAATGCCTTCTTTGCTGTTTCTTTCATTATTTCATAAGATATAATCATATTTTTCAGATTCCTTTCTGGTTTTTTTGGTTCTCAAAATGTGTCAGAACAAACCGGTAAAAAGTTTGCTCCGTTTCATTACAGTTATTCAATGGCTTGCTGACCAGAACATTATAACGATTAAGAATCGGATCTGTCCGGTAATAATGAACCTTAGGGTTATCCAACAAAGCAGACTGAGGAATGAAAGCCGGTCCCTCTTCCTCCGCTACCATTCCAATAGTCAGATAAAGACCATTTACCTCCAAAATCCGGTTTGGTGTAAAAGAATAGTTACAGAAAACATGATCAACAATTGTACGAATTGAGGAACCTGGACGGGAAAGCAGAAAAAGGTCGTCTTTAAAATGTTTTGGAATATCATCCATCGGCATCACATCTCCAGGATTATGCTGACAATAAGGATGAGTAACAGGCACTGCCAGAAAAAGAGCCTCTTCTCTTAGA
>JALFHZ010000095.1 GCA_022776445.1 Lachnospiraceae bacterium | reverse complement strand
CTTTTTGATACATTTCCAGTACCGCACCATACTCCTGATGCAAATCCAGCACCGGATCCATCCCCAAACCAATCAGATATGGCATGTCATCCACGCCTGCAAAGCTGCGGTTCGTTCTGGTAATGGCATCCTTGATCTGTTCCTGATTGGATTCGAAATCCTTCAGCAGATCATAATCCTCCGCGTCCAGATATCTGCGGATACTTTCTCGATTTCCGTCAATTGTAAATTCCGTACAGATTGTAATGTCTTCCTCCGGTCTCAAACACCGCTGCTTTACATCCAGATTCAGTTTTCGGTAAGCCAGCACGTACAACCCCTTTGCCGTATGAATGCTCATAACATTGATTGCCAGATACTGGATAGAAAGACGACGTTCTTGATTTCTGTCCTTCTTCTTCTCTGCCCTGACTTGAAATTCCTGTACAATTCGTCGGAACTGTTCCTCACTGAGCAGATAATATTCCCCGCTGAAGCTGTCGCGATCCAGATAGCGAATCAGCGCAAAATCCTTCCGATACGGTGTCGCATCCATCCGACTGCAATCTTCCAGATAACTGAGCACTTTCAGATTTGCCACCTGATCAAACAGCGATTTATACTTATGCGGATTATCATGAATATCCCTCACAAGCCGCTCATTCACAGGACAATACGATCCTTCAATTACCTGGGACGACAGAATCGAATCCATGTAAATGGAATCATACTGCTCAAAAGAATATTTGCCCAGATGAAGTCCCTCCACGCGCAGACTTCTCCGGGCAATATTCAAATCACGAATTCCAATCCAATATCTGGTAATCTGATCCTGTTTATTCCGATATTCAATTGTGAGCCAGCGTCCTTCATGGATCGCCCGAAAAATATCTCGATAAATCGGATTCATATCAGTTACGCTACTCCTCCGCAATCGCCCAGACGCGAACCGGAAGCCCTGTTGCACCCTCAATCGGCGGGAATGCGGCAATCACAATCGCTCCTGCCGGAGGCACCTGATCCAGATTGCAGAGTACCTCTACCTGAAGCTTTCCCTGCTCCAGCACGTAACGCTCACAGGCCAGATCTCCTACCTGAGCAGCCAGCGCAGAAGCATCCGTATCCAGCGTCTCATGACCATTCGCTGCCGCGGATCTCACCTCATAAATATACCGAAGCGCCTCCAGAGACCAGCCCGGAAAATGCTCTCCGCCGTCCTCATCATAATTGCAGATCGCAGCCATATCCGGCCAGCGTTTCCCCCAGTCCGTGCGCAGTGCCACGAAAGCTCCATCCGGAATTTCGCCGTATTTCTCTTCGTATGCCTTGATGTCATCGACGGTTACCGCATAGTGCACATCTTCTTTCACCTTCTCAGAAATATCTATGACAACCAGTGGAAATACCATATCGCGCACACCATACTTCTCAGAAAGCTCCCTGCCCTGAATAAAATGTCCCGGAAAATCGATATGTGTGCCAAATTGACCCGGGAACTTGAACGTCTGAATCTGACATTCCAGCATCTCATTGCCCCAGTCAAATACCGTGTGCGCCAGATCCACAGAGCCCTCCGGAATACCGCCCCAATATGGGCTGTCATTGTTCAGCGGATGTGACAGTTCGATCCAGCGATAGCTTTTCAGTCGTTTTAAATCTTCCCACAGTTTGTACATAAACGTCCCTCCTGATTCTGATCGGATTTACCTGCTGCCCCGGCAGCAAACTATAAGTTTATTATATCCGCATGCCGTCAATTGCGCAATAACAATCACTTCCGCCGCATCGCCTCATACTCTTTCAGCGCCTGCAAAGCCGGTCCTGCCCCCGGAATAATCACAGCAAGATTGAAAATCGTCATCAGTCCGATTCCCACATCACTCAGATCCCAGACAAAGGTATATGCCGCCAGACCTCCGATAAACAACATCACCAGAGCCAGCACCTTATATACCGTCTGAGACATCCAGTTATCCCCGCACAAATATGCCACATTGGAACGCGCGTAAAACAGAATCCCGATAAACGTGGAAAAGCTGAACAGCCACAGAATCACAACCACAAAAATCACACCAAATTCCCCAAGGTGGTAACGCATGGCAGTCTGAAGCAGATTCATGCCCTCCAGACCCTGTACCTGCTCTTCCGGCGCCAGAAGCATAATCATCGCCGTACAGCTGCAGATAATAATGGTGTCGATAAACACACCAAATGCCTGAGTCAGGCCAATCTTCGCCGGATAATTACTCTCTGCGGCCGCCGCAGAGCACGGTGCAGAGCCGGAACCTGCTTCATTGGAAAACAGACCGCGCTTAACGCCGTTCATCAGCACGGCACCAAATCCGCCTGCCGCCACCTGCCGCAAGCCAAATGCTTCTTCAAAAATTCGCGCAAACACGGACGGAAGCTGCCCTGCATTTTTCAGTATGATAAAAATTGTGATGCACATATAACATCCCGCCATAATCGGAACCACAAGATCCAGCACCTTCACCGTTGCATTTTTGCGCAGCACGATTACAGCAGAAATCAAAACCAGAGCGATTGTCGTATAAACAGGCGGAATCGCAAAGGCATTTTCAAATGCAGAAGACACCGAATTGCCGATCACCTGACTGATTCCGCACCAGCAGATCAGGCCGGAAATTGCAAACAAAACGGCGGTTGCCGAATATCGGCGGTTCCTTCCTGTCTTCTCCATCACAAAATCATGGATATAATACGCCGGACCTCCGCGGTAACCTCCGTACAGCGGATCCTTCTGCTTATGAAGCTGAGCCAGCGTTGCCTCAATAAACGCGGTAGAAGACCCGATCAGGGCCATCAGCCACATCCAGAACACCGCTCCGGCACCGCCGGCAGATACCGCCGCCACAACACCAACCAGATTTCCCATTCCAACCCTGGTCGCTGTGGATACCATCAAAGACTGCAGACCGGAAATCGCATCCCCGGTGCCGCCATTCTTTTCCAGTGTCACCCGAATCATCTCCGGAAACAGACGAACCGGAAGTGCTCTGGTCCGGATGGTAAAATAAATACCGGTCGGAATCAGCAGGATAACCAGCAACGGCAATCCGAGGGTTCCGCCTCCCGGCATTTTAAAAGTAACCAGATCTCCCCACAGTATTTTGCAGAAAAATCCAATCAGACTGATGATCGTCTCCATGTTAAATCCCCATTTCTTTCCGTATTATACTTCGCTGCGTTAAACCTTGAAAACAACGCAGTTTTAGTATATAGTATAGCTAAGCATTTGTAAAATAAATGCTTTTTATCTGTATCATTAATTTTTTCAATGTAAAAGGAGAGATAATCTTGGACCTAAGAAATTTAAAAACCTTTCTGTATGTTGCTGAACTCTCCAGCTTTACCCGTGCCGGAGAAGTTCTGGGTTACTCACAGCCAACTGTTTCCTTCCAGATCCGTCAGTTGGAAAAGGAATTGAATACGCAGCTGTTTGAACGCATCAATCACACGGTTGTCCTGACCACGAAAGGACGGGAGGTCATGCACTACGCCCAACAGATCAGCCAGCTGGCACAGGAGCTGGAGCACACTCTGCATGCACCGGCTCAGGTCTCCGGACTGATCCGCCTGGCCACAGCCGACTCCCTCTCCCCCTTTCTGATCGGAACCCGCTTCGCCGCATTCCACACACAATACCCTCGCATCCGCCTGAAAATCGTAACCGCCGGAACCGAAGAAATGTTCCGCCTGCTGAATCACAACGAAGTGGATCTTGTCCTCACTCTGGACAATCATATTTATCATACAGAATATAAAATTGCCCACGAAGAAAAAATTGCCACTCATTTTGTCGCCGGCGCGGCACATCCGCTTACCTCCCGGCAGACACTCCGCATTCAGGACCTGATGAACGAACCATTTCTTCTTACCGAACGCGGCATGAGCTATCGACGTCTTCTGGATGAGGCACTGGCTGCCCGTTCCATGGAAATCACTCCGCTCCTCGAAATGGGCAACACCGATTACATCCGCCAGCTGACAGAACAGAATATCGGTATCTCTTTTTTGCCTGACTACGTCGTGAGCGACGCCATCGCCTCCGGCCGTATCTGTCGCCTGCCGGTGACCGATTTTTCCATTGATGTCTGGAAACAGCTGCTCTACCACCGGGATAAATGGGTCTCTCCCGCCATGCAGGCAGTCATTGATTACTGCACATTTCCATGTTCCGGGCCGCAGTAGTGAAAGAGCACCCACTCCAAAGTGGATGCTCCAAAAAGGTTCATTATTCAAACTCGGCGTGTTCTTTGTCGTTCTTAACTATATTTATTTAAGTTTCATGCAAATTCACACCATTTTTTACTTCAATTACATCAATTATTCTGGCTTACTGATTTTCTGTTGCCAAAATGTTGCCATATTTTT
>JALFHZ010000092.1 GCA_022776445.1 Lachnospiraceae bacterium | reverse complement strand
GGTGAAGAATCGGCAAAGAAATTATTTGAGTTGTTAAACTCTGCCAATGTTATTTAGCGAGGAGGAAGACATGGAGGCTTTAAGCAAGGATTTATGGGTTTTTATTGAGACTGGTGAAGATGGAAAAGCCAAAAGCGTGGGTCTGGAATTGCTGAATCCCGGAAGAAAACTCGCAGATGCACAGGGTGGAGCTCTTGTAGCCGTGGTGATTGGTTTTCAGACGGATGCAGCAGTGAAAGAAGTGGCTGCTTACGGTGCTGATAAGATAATCGTAGTGGATGGAGAAGAATATAAACATTATACGACGGATGCGTACGCAGATGCAATGTATGCATTAGTACAGAAGTATGGTCCGACTACGATGATGATTGGAGCAACCAATGAAGGACGTGATATGGGACCGAGATTGTCCTGTCGTCTGAAAACTGGTTTGACTGCGGACTGTACCGGTGTGGACTACGACGAAGAATCCGGCAATATCGCATGGACACGTCCGACATTTGGAGGCAATCTTCTGGCCACTATCATGTGTCCGGAACATCGCCCGCAGATTGGTACGGTGCGTCCGGGAGTGTTTAAAAAGGGTGAGCGCAGCGAATCCAACCAGCCGGAGATTATTACAGAAGATATCCATATCACGGCGGAGCGTATCCGCACCCGTCTGGTAGAGGTGATTCGGGAACTGGATGCAGAAAATGTAAATCTGGAAACTGCTGATGTGATTGTTTCAGGCGGTCGCGGTGTAGGAGGTCCGGAAGGATTTGCATCGCTAAAAGAATTGGCAGATCTGCTGGGAGGTGTTGTCGGCGCTTCTCGTGCAGCAGTAGATGCCGGTTGGATCGGACATGTTCATCAGGTAGGACAGACCGGTAAAACTGTAGGACCAAAGCTTTATATTGCATGTGGTATCTCAGGTGCTATTCAGCATGTGGCAGGCATGAGTGGTTCAGATACAATTGTTGCAATTAATAAAGATCCTGATGCCCCAATTTTCCGTGTGGCAGACTATGGAGTGGTCGGCGATTTGAAACTGGTTATTCCGGCATTAATAAAAGAAATTCAAGACAGTAGAAAGTAACGGGTACCATGCAGGTGTCTGCCGTCTCTCTGTAAAATCAATACAGTCAGATGAGCAGACACTGCTTATTTTGGTTGAAATCAGGAGGCAATGATGATTCGTGCAGAAATAATTTCGGGCAATACAGGCTGTCTTTTTTTAACTGGCAATTGTATTCCTTTTTATTGTCTTAGTGAAAAAAGCTGGGTTTTGCTGGATTCTGGTTCCCGGTTTGTCAGAAAGGATTTATCAGATTATCTGATTCAGAAGAACATTCAGATCAGAGCTGTGTTATGCAGTCATGCTCATTATGATCATACAGAAAATCTTGCGTATTTGCAGAAAAATTTTGGCTCAGAATTGGTCCTTTCAGCTTATGATGCAGGATCCTTGTATGATGCGACAGCCCTGAAATCCTGTTTTTATTCTTATACGGGCAGGGAAAACGAAATTTATAACGGTGAAATGTTTTGTCGGGCAGATCGGGTACTTGTGCCGGGGCAGAGTCAGGTAGAACTTGACGGAACCATATTTGAAATATTACAGCTGCCAGGGCATGCAGCTAGTCACCTGGGGTTTGTGACTCCGGATGGAGTCGCTTATCTGGCAGACAGTATGTTCAGTGCCGACCAGTTGGGAGATGAAAAAATATACTATATGCTTCGATGGTCGGAGACCCTCAAAACGCTCGAGAAAGTAAAAAAATCCCAGTTCAGACATTATATCCTGGCTCATTATGGTGTCTGCGATAAGATTGAAGATCTGGCTGAGAAAAATCTTCATCAGTTTCGTCGGTCTCTGGACAGATTTCGGAATCTTTGCCGGAAAGAATCAACATTAGAAGAATTGGTTCAGGAATTGGCTTGCGTTTATCATATTTCTATAAATCATTATGAAAAAGCCTGTATTATGGAACGGATCGCCCGGGCGATGGCGGAATATCTGGTTGAAGAGGAAATATTGAGCCGGAGATTACGGGATGGTATTCCTGTATATGTTTGATATCGGGAGGAATGATGATATGTATAAAAAACTTTTTGAGCCTGTACGGATTGGAACGCTTGAAGTAAAAAACCGGTTTGTGATGCCTGCCATGAACAGTCATTATGCAGATGCGGAACATCATTTCACAGAACAGGCTCTGAATTATTATGGCGAGAGAGCAATCGGCGGTTTTGGGCTTCAGATTACAGAATTTCTTTGTGTCAGTGAGGAGGGGCTGGCGTATCCAATGCAGGCCGCAATTTACAGTGACATATTTATTCCGACACTTTCCGGATTGACGGAACGTGTCCATCGCAATGGAGCATGTATCTTTGCGCAGTTGCATCATGCAGGAAGAATGCAGGGCAGAGGAAGTACAAATTTAATGGCGGTCGGCGCCAGCAATATTCCTGACAGGGCAAATCCGATTTCGGTTCATGAATTGACCACGGAAGAAGTCAGATCTGTGATACAGAAATTTATTAATGCTGCTGTACGTGCACAGAAATCAGGATTTGACGGAGTGGAAGTTCATGGGGCACATGGCTATTTGCTGGCGCAATTTCTGTCTAAAGGCGTGAATAAGAGGACAGACTGCTATGGAGGAAGTATTACAAATCGTGCACGTATTGTATGTGAGATTATAGCGGGTATTAAAAATGTATGTGGAAAGGATTTCCCGGTGGTGATCAGAACCAGCGGCGATGAGGGATATGACGGAGGAAATCGTATAGAGGATGCAGTTGCACAGAGTATTCTGTTTGAGAATGCAGGGGCGGATGCGATTCATGTTTCTCACGGTGTAGCAATTCATTCCTATTATTCGGGAAGTGGATTTAATATTGAAAATGTCAGAAAAGTGAAAGCTGCAGTTTCTGTTCCGGTCATTGGCGTTGGACGAATGAATGATCCTACGTTGATGTTGAGCGTGGTGAAAACCGGCAGCATGGATCTGGTAGCTTTGGGAAGAGAATCTGTGTGTGATTCACATCTTCCGAATAAAATAAAAGAAGGAAGGCTCAACGAAATTTTAACTTGTACCGGATGTATGCAGAGATGCCTGTATCCAAATTCTTTCGAAGAAGGTTTTGGCATTTCCTGTATGATTAATCCGCTAAGCGGCAAGGAACATGTCTGGGAAATCAGGGAGGCAGAAAAGAAGAAAAAGATCTGTATTATTGGTGCTGGTCCTGCAGGACTGCAGGCAGCCTGGATTCTGGCTAAGCGGGGACATGAGGTAACAGTATATGAAAAAGAAAAGACTGCCGGCGGACAATATCGTTTGGCAGCTGTTCCTCCCATGAAGCAGGAGTTGGCAAAAACAATTTCCACATATCTGACATTTTGTGAAAAATACGGAGCAAAAGTATTTTATGGAGTCAATGCAGATCGGGCTTTTCTTGAAACACAGGACTTTGACGAGCTGATTTTGGCTTGTGGAGGACTGCCGATTATTCCGAAAATTGAAGGGATTGGGGAGGATCATGTATATTTCGCAAATGAAATTCTTTCCTTTAATCCTTTGCTGCGAGATCAGAAAGTGGTTATTCTGGGAGCTGGTCTTGTGGGAATAGAGACTGCAGAGGTTCTTGCCGGATATGGAAATGAAGTTACTGTGATGGATATGCTGGATAAAGCAGCTCCTATGGCACCAGCGCGCCCAAGAGAAAATCTGCTGAACCGTCTGAACAATCTGAAAGTCAGATTTATGATGAATAGTAAGGTCCTCGGTATAAAATCAAATGGTATTGAATATGAACAGGGCGGAGAAATAAAACAGCTGAGTAATTATGATTCTATTGTTCTTGCTTTTGGGTCCAAGGCCAACACCATGCTGTACGAAACTCTTGAGAAAAACAAGAATATTCACAGGATTGGGGACGCCCTGGAGGCATCAGATGCAAAGAAAGCAATTTATGAGGCTACAAAACTGGCCTTGAATCTGTAAGGTTAACCGCCAACTTTGACTGTATCAAGGTTGGCGGTTTTATGAAATACGGTTCATCAGTATCTGCAGCTCACTCCACTTTCATCATCCGGTATCCCACCCCGATATGTGTCTGAATATACTGCGGGGAATCCGGTTCCGGTTCCAGTTTTTTTCGCAGAGTAGCCATGAACACACGCAGAGAAGCGATGTCATTTTCCCAGCTTCTTCCCCAGATATTCTGTGTGAGAAAAGTATGAGTCAGAACTTTGCCAGCATTTTTACAAAGAAGGCAGAGCAATTTGTATTCAATTGGTGTCAGATGCAGTTCCTGACCATCCAGATAGGCACAACCTCCCGCGTAATCTACTTTCAATTTTCCATTGATGAACACGGAGCTGGCAGACAGCATTTCAGCGGTCATGAAAGAAAGTCTGCGCTATGTTACACGAAGTCTTGCGAGTAATTCTTCCACGGAAAATGGTTTGGTCAGGTAGTCGTCGGCGCCTGCATCCAGGGCATCGATTTTGTCGCGGTCTTCACTTCTTGCACTGATTACGATGATGGGAAGATTGGACCAGGAGCGGATATTGCGGATCACCTGGACACCGTCCATATCCGGAAGCCCCAGATCCAGAAGAATGATATCCGGAGTGTGAGAAGACGCTTCCATAATGGCAGCTTCTCCATTCCCTGCTGTCAGGTAGCGGTAGTCGTTGGTTCTCAGAGTTGTGGTGATCAGATTGCGTACTGGCGGATCATCTTCTACGATTAATACTAATGGTTTATTCATGAAGTTCAACCTCCCCTGCTGGTAATGTAAATGTGAATACAGTTCCGTTTGGATGATTGTCTGATACGGAAATCGTGCCGCCGTGTGCTGTTACGATGGATTTGCACAGGCAAAGTCCGAGTCCCAGGCTCCTGCGGCTGTCAGCGACTTTATTGGCTCCGCTGTAAAACATATCAAAAACATGTGGCTTCTGTTCGTCAGAGATGCCCGGTCCGTTGTCGGAGACGGAGACGATCACCCATTGTTTCTGCTTTTCCGTATGGATATCGATGATCGATCCGGCAGGAGTATATTTAATTGCGTTATCCACAAGATTAATTACGACCTGAACGATCAGCCGGGCATCAATCTGGGCGAGAATCAGATCCTCCGTACTGCTGACGCGGATTGTGTGTTCTTTGCTCTGGCGGTTTACATGACGCAATGCTTCGGAGATCACTTCGTCCATCAGCTCCGCAGACTGGTTTAAGTTTACCCGTCCTTCTTCGATTCTGGTGACAGCCAGCAGATTTTCCACCAGATTGATCAGCCACATGGAGTCGTCATAGATATCGGTGAAAGTCTGAATTCTGGTCTCGTCGTCCAGTTTCTGGTAGTTGGACAGCAGATTGCTGGCATTGCCGGAAATGGAGGTCAGCGGAGTGCGCAGGTCATGAGAAATCGCCCGGAGCAGATTGGCCCGGAGCTGTTCGTTCTTTGCCATAATTGCAGCTTCTTCTTTTTCTCTGACGTTTTTGATGTTTTCCAATGCCAGAGCGCATTCGCCCAGAATGGACAGCAGTACGCTGTTTTCGAAGGCATCCGGATGAAATTCGTCCATGGCAATACCGATCACTCCGTATACCTGATGATTGACCCGGATGGTCAGGTACAGGCAGTGTGCGCTTGAAAGCGTGTCAGTTGTTGCACCTGCATGCCTGTTATTGCGAAGCACCCATTCGGCAACTGCTTTTTCATTTTCAGAAGTCAGATCATCGTGACTGCTGTTGTCCACACGGTAGACGTTGGGGGCCAGCAGATTTTTACCGTTCGATAAATAAATTACCAGATCACGTTTCAGAAGCTTGGTCAGCTGTCCGGCGGTCGCATGGATCACGGACGATTCGTCCCGCTCTTTCTGCAGAAGCTGGTTGGTTTCAAGCAGAATTCTGGTCCGGAACGCCGCGTGAGCGGACTGGCGTGCATTATCTTTCAGTCTTGCGGCAAGCGATCCGGTCAGAAGTGCAACCATAAACATGATCGCAAACGTTACCAGATACGAAGGATCGTAGAATTGAAACGTAAAACGAGGGACGGTGAAAAAGAAATTGAATATCAGTACACTTATGATCGGGGATAAAAAGCCGCAGAGCCGACCGGTGGTAATTACGGATATTACCAGAACCCCAAAAATATAAACGGCAATGATATTGGCGTCTGTAAAGCCGAGGATATGAAACAGATAACCGATCAGTGTGTCCGTCAGCAGAACAAGCAGGCTTTTTTCCACATCCCGGGACGAAAGAAGCATTGCAGCGGTGCGCTTATTTTTTGGCGGCTGACAGATGCCCGCGATGCTTGTGTCCGGAATCACATGGATATCCAGGTTGGGTGCGGCAGCAATCAGCCGTTCTGTCAGCGTGGGCTTGCTGAATATATTTTTGCGGGTGGCGGTGCTCCGGCCGATTACGATTTTGGAAATGCTGGAAAGCCTTGCAAATTCAGCAATCTGGTAGGGAACATCTTCCCCGTAGCTGGTTTCAACCGTTGCTCCGAGCTGTCGGGCAAGCTGCATATTTTCCTGCAGACGTTTTTTATCCGGGGCATTCATGGATGATGAGGCTGGTGTTTCCACATACAGTGCCGTAAAGCTGCCGCGGAATGCCTGTGCCATGCGTGCCGCGGTCCGGATGATTTTGGCATTGGACGGGGAGGAAGAAAGACATACCAGTATGTGTTCGTCCGTATGGTAATCGCTCCGGCTCTGGATGCGTGCGTTTTCTGTCAGCAAATTGACCCGGTCAGCACAGCGCCGGAGAGCAATTTCACGCAGAGCGGTCAGATTCTCTATGGTGAAAAAGTTGATTGCTGCGCGCGCTGCCTGGTCCGGTCGGTATATATTTCCGCCAGACAGCCGATCCAGCAGCTCCTGCGGTTCAAGGTCTACCAGCTCCACCTGATCTGCCTGATCGAAAATAGAGTCCGGTATGCGTTCCCGTACCAGAATTCCGGTGATGGATGCGACGGTATCATTCAGACTTTCAATGTGCTGCACATTGACGGTTGTGTACACATCAATACCCGCATTCAGCAGTTCCTGTACATCCTGATAGCGCTTGGCGTGACGGCAGCCGGTTCCGTTGGTGTGTGCAAGTTCATCCACGAGAATCAGCTGCGGTTTTCGTTTCAATGCGGCATCGATATCAAATTCTTTCAGGATGATACCGTTATACGGAATTTCCTGGACGGGAAGTTGTTCCAGACCGTAAAGCAGAGCCGCTGTTTGCGGTCGGGCATGTGGTTCTATATATCCTGCGACAACATCAATGCCGCGTCTTCTGGCCTGATGAGCTGCCTGCAGCATGGCGTAGGTCTTTCCTACTCCGGCAGCGTATCCGAAGAATATTTTCAGTTTCCCGCGACTATTGTCAGACACATCGTTTTGGATGGCACGAAGAAGCTGATCCGGATTCTGTCTTGGCAGTTCCATTTTTATTGCGCCCCCTTTATACCTGTTTCCCTGTTGTTTTTTATCAGGTCTTAATGATACGACAGAACAGGTAAAGAGAGTAAAAGAGTATTGAGATCGGTATTAAAACTGTATAAAGGCATATTAAGATGTTGGGGTCAAAAGGTATTTTGACCCCTATGATACACGGATTGCTTCGCATTTCATGCTCCCGCAATCCTAAAAACATTCGAAATTCGCCCGGATCGGGCTACTTTCTCATGTTTTTGCGGGTCCCAAAGTCATGTATTGGCATGCAAGCATGTCATACATGACCTTTTGACCCTGGTATCATATTAAGGTATCTATTCTGTAAGAATTCCATCCAGCATCCGATTGTTTGCTGCTGCGATACGAGGAACCTGAAACTCCGCAGCGGCCGGTGAAATGTGTGGATCGGCAGCTTTCAGTTCTTTCATTACTTCCGCCTCCTATCGTAAGAAAATACTCTGAATCATCTCCGGTTCGAAGAACAGATAGCGCAGGAAAGTGACCCCTACAACGGTAGCAGTCACAATCAGAAAAAGGCCAACACCATGCATCATTTTTTGGAAATAGTATTTCATAAAAATTCACACTCCTTTCATTTACTGGCAACATGATAGATCTTTTTCCCTAAGAATGACATTAGTCATTGAGAAACGGCTTTAAGAGCAGATAAAGATTAAAGCCAGCCCAGTTGCTCGGTTTTGCTCATATGATTTCACCTCTTTCTCTTTGGTGCCACAAGCATAGACCGGAACCAATTAAAAAGGGAAAAGTGTATCCGAAAACAGATAAAGGCGGTATAAAACAAACCGGAAGTGAAAGCAGATTCCGTTGACATTCCCAGCAAGTCTGGTAGGATAGTATCAGAATCATGGAAAGGAAGAGGAAACGGAATGATCAGAATTTCAAGAGATTATGTGACAGACTGCCTGAAGGCCGGTCTGGAACCGGCTGCTTACTGCGAAAGCGGAGATGTGGCGGAGTTTGAGACGAGAGACTGTTATGATGATAATGATATTACCGAGGACAATCCTTACGGAAATCATCCGGACGGACTGGAGAATCCGGCGACTGGTCCGCTGTATGTCCGTGGTGCAGAGCCGGGGGATGTACTGAAAGTGGAGATCCTTGGGATCGAACTCCGGGAATATGGAATCATGCGGACTTCTGTGACCGATGGTGCATTCCACCATTTATATGAGAAAAAAACAGCACGGAGATTTTATTTTAAGAAGGATGAGACGGCAGGCAGTTACAGGATTTCATTTGATGATAAGCTGACTCTGGACTGCGATATTATGATTGGCGTGATCGGCACGGCACCGGCGGGAGACGGCGTGATTACGATTACTCCGGGCAGTCATGGCGGCAACATGGACTGCCGCAAGATCGGAATCGGGACGACGCTTTATCTGCCGGTCAATACGCCGGGAGCACTGCTTGCCATGGGAGATCTCCATGCACTGATGGGGGATGGAGAGATGATGATCTGCGGTCTGGAGACCGGCGGAATCGTGACCGTGCGAGTGACGGTCCTGAAGAAAGCGGAGGCAGGATATCTTTGGGATGCGCTTCCGCTGCTGGATGCGGACGGCAGCCTGATGACCATTCAGTCCGCGGAGACGCTGGATGAGGCAGCGAAACTGGCGGCGTGCAGGATGCAGCGGCTGGTAGCAGCTGTGACCGGGCTGGATGATGTCAATTCAGGCATGCTGATGTCTTTGAAAGGCAATCTGGTCATCTGCCAGATTGTAAATCCGTTAAAGACGGTTCGATGCGAATTCCCGAAGGAAGTTCTGGAGTGCTATCAGTAAAAGCTAAAGCTGCAGCGGGGGCGCTACGGCAATTAGGTGATTCCAGTCGGCGCTGCTTTCATAGACCATAATTGTAGCAGCGCGGGCGGAACCCGGCAGTGCGGCAAACGGGAAAGTGCAGTGGTTCTGGCTATTGGAATTTCATATTTTCTGGCGATTTATCTGCGGTTCTCCGATTCTTTTGTGAGCCGTATGGTGAGCAGACTTTATCTTTTGCCCCGGTTCATTCCGGGACTGGTAGCTGTTAACGGCATGATTACAGTGATTCGTGATTCGGGCCTTATTAACCGCTTTTCTCAATTGTTCGGAATGAACGTGAAACTGGGACTGATGTATAACGGAAAGGGAATTGTTCTGATGAATCTGTGGTTCAACATTCCTTTTGCTACGATGCTTCTGGCGGCAGCCATGTCAAAAATCCAGACTCCGGCGATCGAGGCAGCCAGAGATGCAGGGGCCGGAAAACTCAGAATCCTCAGAGAGATGATTTTTCCGCTGACCTATCGGGATATGTTTGTGGCAGCTACATTTGTATTTATGAGCAATATCAGTTCCTTTACGACTCCGTATCTTATGGACGGTACAAATCCGCAGATGTTGGGAATTGCGCTTTATACGCAGTTTAATAACGCTCATTACGAGAAGGCAGCAGCACTCTCTGTTATCATGTTCCTGTTTTCTGTTTTGTCGGCGGCTGTTTACGTGTACACCAATATGAAGGAGAACGAATGGGAAAAGGAGACAAGATAATGATAAGAGAAAACTGCAGACGGTCCCGGATTCTGGCCCATCGCGGTGATATGGAAAGCGGACCTGAGAATACACGCACGGCTCTCAATGGGGCTGTGGAAAAGGGTGCTGATGGAGTAGAAATCGATATCCGTATGACAAAGGACGGACAGATCGTAGTGTTTCATGACGAGGAACTGAGCCGGGTCGCAGAATGTCCAGGCAGTCGGATCAAAGATTTGACCTGGAGTGATATTCAGAAGATAACCCTTCCCTTTGCGGGACACCTTCTTCGCCCGTTTCCTGAAGGCGGTTATCAGGATGAACGAGAATGCTTCCTGCCTGAGAATATGACAGGTGAGGGAGATTTAAGGGTGGAAAAAATACTTTTGTTTGATGAATTTCTGGACTGGCTCATGGACCAGGACCCGGGATTTCTGGCTGAGGTAGAGTATAAGGCTGAAGGCATGATGGATGAAGTCATAAGGCTTCTGAAGGTTCACGGAGCTGAGAAGCGATGCATCCTTTTTTCCGGAGAAATAGAGCACAACCGGGAAATTCAGGATTGGTGCAGAAAAAATGGAAAACCGGAAGGACTCAGACTGGGCGCCAATATCCGTTTTCTGAACAGCGAAACCATGAAAGAAATTGAGCAGTATGACCTCTGGGAAGCTGGACTTAATGCGTGGGCTTTTGGAGAAGACGAAGTGAAATATTTAAACGACAGAGGCATTGCCGTCTTTTCCAATCTGGGGGATACACCCGCATGGTGGGAGAGAATGTCACAACTGAATGTGACTGCATTTAAGACGAATTGTCCGGGACCGTACCGTACATGGTATCGGGAGAAATACGGAATCTGATAACCTATATAAAGCGGCCGGATGCCAGAAACTGTGAATCCGACCGCTTCTTTTGATTTTCATTTTTCATTTTTTACTGTCAGAATGCAGGTTTTTGTGCTATAATTAATGATAGCTGAAATTTGGCGTAAATATATGTTTAAGGAGGAATTCTTATGCCGATGCAAATGGGTTTCCGCTGGTACGGAGAAGGCAATGACAAGATCAGCCTTTCTGATATCAAGCAAATCCCCGGTGTGACCAGTATTGTCTGGGCTCTGCACAACAAAATGCCTGGTGAAGTATGGGAGGTAGATGAGATCGCAGAAGTTCAGAAACAGCTGGAGCCGTATGGATTCAACATGGATGTTGTCGAGTCTGTGAATGTGCATGATGACATTAAGATTGGTCTGCCTACCCGCGACAAGTACATTGAGAATTACATTCAGACGATTCGCAATCTGGCGAAGTTCGGTGTCAAGGTGATCTGCTACAACTTTATGCCGGTCTTTGACTGGACCCGTACTGATCTGTTCCATCCGGTTGGTGACGGCTCGACGGCTCTGTATTATGAGGCAAGCCGTATCCATGATGATCCGAAGGAGATGGCAGATTACATTCTGAACAATCTGAATGGTCTGACGTTCCCGGGCTGGGAGCCGGAGCGTATGGCGAAGCTGGACGAGCTGTTTGCGGCTTACAAGCCGGTGACGAAGGAGAAACTCTGGGAGAATCTGAAGTATTTTCTGGAAGCAATCATGCCGGTCTGCCACGAGACGGACATCCGGATGGCGATTCATATGGACGATCCGCCATGGGATATCTTTGGTCTGCCGCGTCTGCTGACCTGCTCAGAGAACATTGACCGTTTTCTGTCCATGGTAGACGATCCGTACAACTGTCTGACGCTGTGTTCCGGCAGCCTGAATGCTGATCCGAAGAACAATGTTGCTGCGATTGTCCGCAGACACTGTGACCGGATTGCATTTGCGCATATCCGCAATGTGAAGCATTTTGAAAACGGAGATTTCTCGGAAGCAAGCCATCGTGACTGTGATGGTGACACCGGCATTCTGGATATCCTGAAAGCTTATCATGACTGTGGGTTTGAAGGTTATATCCGTCCGGATCACGGACGCCATCTGTGGGATGAGAAACCGGGCAATGTACGTCCGGGCTATGGTCTGTATGACCGTGCTCTGGGTGTTATGTATATGCTGGGTGTCTGGGATATGCTGGACAAACTGGATGCTGACAAATAGTCCTGTGTGACTGGAATTGGAAGAGCGAGTTGAAATACGGACTCGCTCTTTTTCTTGCCTGGGAACATGATTACAGAATCAAAACTGACAGGGGAGATGTTGATGATGGATAAGGCATATTATCAGGTTATCGATTATTTGAAAAGGGGAATTATTGACAAAACTTTCACCCTTGGGGATAAGCTTCCTTCCGAGCGGGAGCTCTCCGAACAGCTTGGTGTCAGCCGCAATTCTGTCCGGGAGGCGCTGCGTGTTCTGGAAATTATGGGTGTAGTGCAGAGTCATCAGGGCGCGGGCAATTATGTGACGGATGATTTTGAAAAGAATCTGGTGGAAACGATGTCCATGATGTATGCGCTCAATAAGATCAATGACCGTCAGGTCTCGGATTATCGTGAAGCGCTGGAGACGAAGGCCTATGTTCTGGCGATGGAGCACATAACAAAGGAAGAACTGGCGGAAATGAGGCTGCATATTCAGAAAATCGAGGAAACCGGGGACGATAAAGAGAAGGCTTACTGGGATAAGATGTTTCATTATACAATGGTTCGGGCATCCAGGAACTGGATGCTGATCAAGAATATCGAGGCGTTGAATCAGATTATTGACGTGTTTATTTTGAATATGCGGGATGCGATTCTGGAAACCTACGGCGCGAAGCTTCTGCAGGATGCACACCGGCAGATGGTAGAGGCTATGGAAGAGCGGAATCTGGAAAAGGGACTTCAGGCCCTGAATCACCATTTTAAATATATCAAAGACAGCCTGCAACGTGAAAAAGTTAACAAAAATGTCTAAAAATAAACGAAGAAAATATGCAAAATACACAAACAACCACTTGACTAGCTCAAGTGGTTGTGTTATTCTGGACTCAGAAACAACTGGTAGTACCAGTTGATGCGTGAAAGAACACTTATTTTTTTAACCCAACTGGTAGTACCAGTTGGAGAGGAGGACGTTTTTATGAATATTCTGGTTTGTATCAAACAGGTTCCGGCTTCCAGCAAGGTAGAAGTGGATCCGGTAACGGGAGTGCTGAAACGTGACGGTGCAGAGTCCAAGATGAATCCGTATGATCTGTATGCGCTGGAGACCGCGCTTCGTCTGAAGGCAGAGCATGGCGGTACGATTTCCGTGATCAGCATGGGTCCGCCTCAGGCAAAGGCGGTGATTCGTGAGGCATTTGCGATGGGGGCAGACGAGGGTGCGCTGCTTTCGGATCGGAACTTTGGAGGTGCTGATGTACTGGCGACCAGTTATACCATTGCACAGGGAATCCGGAAGCTGGGGCAGTTTGACCTGATTCTCTGCGGCAAGCAGACAACCGACGGCGACACGGCGCAGGTAGGACCGGAAGTATCGGAATATCTGGATATTCCGAGTGTATCGAATGTGATTCGTATTGAAAAGGTGGAGGAAGACGGCATCACCGTGCAGATGGATCTGCCTAATGAGCTGGAGGTAGCGAAGGTCTATTATCCGTGCCTGCTTTCCGTGGACAAGGATATTTTTCAGCCGCGCCTTCCATCTTATATCCGCAAAATGGCCACAAAGGACAAGGAGATTCCGGTGTATACGCTGAGTGATATGGGAGATCAGGACAAGACTCATTACGGTCTGAACGGCTCTCCGACTCAGGTAAAGAGAATCTTCCCGCCGGCATCGAATGATCATCGTGAGAACTGGCATGGGGACGCAGATGAACTGACAGGGAAACTGTATGACAAGATCAGAGAATTGAAGTTTATTTAGGAGGGATCGGACATGCCAAGATTAGAAATCCATCAGGAAAAAATTACGGATAAAGAGGCGCTGATCAGAATTTGTCCATTTGGCGCGCTGGAAGAAAAGGATGGGAAGGTTACCATCAATGCGGCATGTAAGATGTGCCGCCTGTGTGTGAAAAAGGGCCCGGCAGGGGCTGTGGAGTATGTCGAGGATGAAGTGAAACCGGCAATTGACAAAAGTCTGTGGAAAGGCATCGCCGTTTACGTGGATCATGTGGATGGTGAGATTCATCCGGTTACCTATGAACTGATCGGCAAGGCACGGGAGCTGGCTGCGGTGATTCATCATCCGGTGTATGCGGTGTTTATGGGAAGCGGAATTGCAGACAAGTGTGAGGAGCTGCTGCACTATGGCGTGGATAAGGTATTTGTATACGACGACCCGCAGCTGGATCGTTTTAAGATAGAATCCTATACCGCTGTCTTTGAAGATTTTATCAACAAGAACAAACCGACCGCGATTCTGGTGGGTGCGACTACGGTCGGACGGCAGCTGGCTCCGAGAGTGGCGGCCAGAATGAGAACCGGTCTGACTGCAGACTGTACCGTGCTTGAGATGGATGAAAATACCGATCTGGGTCAGATTCGTCCGGCATTCGGCGGAAATATTATGGCGCACATCATGACACCGAATAACCGTCCGCAGATGGCTACGGTTCGTTACAAAGTGATGAATGCGCCGGCACGTCAGGCAGAGGTGAGCGGAGTCATCGAGAGGTGCGAGATTGATCCGGAGAAGCTTGTGGCTCGTGTGGATGTGCTGGGTATTGTGAAGAAAGCACAGGAAAAGACCATTGAGGCATCCGATGTACTGGTGGTTGCAGGACGCGGCGTGAAGAAGGAGGAAGATCTGCAGATGATTGAGGAGCTGGCCGCTCTGTTGGGCGGACAGATGGCCTGCACCAGACCGATGGTGGAATCCGGCTGGGTAGACGCGAAGAAGCAGATCGGTTTGAGCGGAAGGACAGTTCGTCCGAAGCTGATTATCACCTGTGGAGTATCCGGCGCGATTCAGTTTGTAGCCGGCATGAATCACGCGGATTGTATCGTGGCCATCAACAAAGATGAGAAGGCACCGATTTTCAAAACGGCACATTACTGTCTGCACGGGGATCTGTATGAAGTGGTTCCGAGACTGATTGAAAAGATCAAAGCGGCGAAGGAGGCCTGATGATGAGCTATAAAACATTTGATAAAAAAGATCTGGAGTTTCTGAAATCCCTGATTCCGCAGGAAGACCGGATTTTATATGAAGATATTAATGAAGAGTACAGTCACGATGAACTGAGCGGAACCAGCAGTTATCCGGATGTGGTGGTGAAAGCAGTCAGCACGGAGGAAATCTCCGCGATTATGAAATATGCGTATGAGAACAATATTCCTGTGACGCCGAGAGGTGCCGGTACGGGACTGGTAGGTTCCAGTGTCGCTATGGAGCACGGCATCATGATTGATACCAGCCTGATGAACCATATTCTGGAGCTGGATGAAGACAACCTGACCATTACAGTAGAGCCGGGCGTGCTTTTGATGGAACTTTCCGCATTTGTTGAGGAACATGATCTGTTCTATCCGCCGGATCCGGGCGAGAAATCCGCGACGATCGGCGGCAATATTTCCACCAATGCAGGCGGTATGCGTGCGGTAAAATACGGTGTTACCAGAGATTATGTCAGAGGTCTGGAAGTGGTTCTGCCGAACGGCGAGGTAGTTGAGATGGGCGGAAAGGTTGTGAAAAACAGTTCCGGTTATGCGCTGAAGGACCTGATGATAGGTTCTGAGGGAACCCTTGGCTTCATTACGAAGGCTATCCTGAAGCTGCTTCCCCTTCCGAAGAAGGCGATCAGTCTTCTGGTACCGTTCCCGTCTCTGGAACAGGCAATCGGGACGGTTCCGAAGATCATCAAATCCAAGGCGATTCCGACTGCAATCGAATTTATGCAGCGTGAGGTTATCATTGATGCGGAGCAGTATCTGGGCAAAAAATTCCCCGACAGCCAGTCGGATGCCTATCTGCTGTTGAAATTTGACGGCAATTCCACGGAAGAAATTGAGCAGACCTACGACGCTGTTGCGAAGCTGTGTCTGGAGGAAGGCGCGATGGATGTGCTGATTTCAGATACGGAAGAGAGAGAGGAGTCGATCTGGAAAGCCCGCGGGGCATTTCTGGAGGCAATTAAAGGTTCTACGACCTACATGGATGAGGTAGATATGGTGGTACCGCGCAACCGGGTCAATGAAATGGTGGAATATCTGCATGCGCTGCAGGATGACGCGCAGATCCGGATCAAGAGCTTTGGCCACGCCGGAGACGGCAACCTGCATGCCTATCTGCTGCGCGATAATCTGAGCCAGGAGGAGTTTGAGAAGCGGATGCTTTATGCGATGGATAAGGTTTATGCCAAGGCGGATGAACTTGGCGGACAGGTATCCGGCGAGCACGGCATTGGATTTGCAAAGAAACCGTATCTGAAAGAGTCGCTGGATCCGGCGCTGATAACGCTGATGAGCGGCATCAAGAAGGCATTTGACCCGAAGAATATTTTAAATCCGCATAAGGTTTTCCAGGATTGACAGACTGCAAAACAACAATCAAATATAATTTCGATAAAATAAAATTTTATCTTGAGGTAGATAGATTTTTATGCTATAATCAACTTAACAAATCATCGTGGATTTATACAAGGAGGAATTATGGCAAATTTAAAATCAATCTATCTGCCTCGTTTTACAATCGGAGAAGATGCGTTTGACCTGTTTGGAAGTGAGATGGGCAAATATGGGAAAAAAGTGGTTGTCATTCATGGAGAGAAGGCGTGGAACGCATCGAAGGAATATGTGGTTCCGGCGATTGAGAAAGCAGGACTGGAGCTGGTGAAAGAGCTTCTTTATGGTCATGAGGCGACTTATGAGAATCTTGAACGGATCATGGCAGATGAGCAGGTGAAGCAGGCAGACATCATCCTGGGTGTCGGCGGCGGCAAGTGTCTGGATACGGTAAAGCTGGCGGCAGATAAGATGGGCAAACCGGTATTTACGGTTCCGTCCATCGCATCCAACTGTGCACCGGTGACGAAGATCAGCATTATGTATCATGAGGACGGATCATTCTGTGATATTCCGGTTCTGAATCAGGCACCGATTCACTGTTTCATCAATCCGCGCATCATCATGGCTGCACCGATCCGTTTCCTGATCGCGGGAATCGGCGATGCGATGGCAAAGCACGTGGAATCTTTCTGGTCTGCCAAGGCCGGTGAGAATCTGGATTACGGCAGTGAGTTTGGCATCACCGCAGGTAAGATGTGCTTTTGGCCGTTCCTGAGAGAAGCGCAGCAGGCGCTGGAGGATTTCAGGAAGGGTACAGTCAGCGAGGCGCTGGAGAATACCCTTCTGAATGTGATTGTATCTCCGGGAATCGTGTCTGTCTCTGTTCATCCGTATTATAACGGCGGTATTGCGCATTCCCTGTTCTATGGCCTGACCAGCAGAAGTCATATTGAGAAGAACCATCTGCATGGCGAAGTGGTTTCCTACGGTACATTGGTCAATCTGATGGCAGACGGGGACTTCGAGAAACTGAAACCGACCTGGGAGCTGAACAAGGCTATCGGACTTCCGACCTGTCTGGCTGAACTGGAGCTGGAGCGTGAGGATTCGCTGGATGATGTTCTGGAACTGACACTTGCCAACCAGGAGCTGGTGCATACTCCGTATCCGGTTTCCAAAGAGTCCATAAGAGAAGCCATTCTGAAACTGGAAGATTATTGTGGCTGATCGATAACAAGGTTTTCCCTCAATGTAATATAAAGCTTTTATGTGAGAAGGATCGCTTCGGCGGTCCTTCTTTCTGCCCTACCGGAAAGAAAAAGGATAGAGAAAGCAGTGCATCTACGGCGGAAATGCGGAAACGGTATGGTTATATCTATGTGGACCGCAATGACGACGGAACCGGAACGATGGAGCGGTACCGCAAGAAATCATTTGGCTGGTATAAGCATGTGATTGAGACAAACGGAGCGGCGTTGGATGAGGCATAAAGGATGATCCTGTGGAATTTGGGGCTTTTCAGCACATCATTTTCTACAGGATATTTCTAGTTCTACATTCCTGTTTGTGAAGAATGGTGTGGAGAATACTGCAGAAATATGTTATAGTGAGCAGGTATAGGAGGAGAATACTCATGGAAAAGAAACAGATGTGGATGCGTTCTTTCATGACGATCATGGCCGTGGTGGGCGGCAATGTGCTTTATGCGCTGACCGTGAAGCTGTTCCTGCTTCCGTCAGGACTTGTTACCGGCGGTACGACAGGTATTGCGCTTGCAGTCAATCACGTGACCGGTTTGCCGGTATCGTCGTTTGTACTTGTATTTAACGTGGTGATGCTGATTGTGGGATACTTGATTCTGGGCAGGCAGTTTGCGATGACGACAGTGGCCAGCACTTTTATCTACCCGATGGCGCTGGGGATTTTTGAGCGGCTGCTGGGGGATATGGTACTGACACAGGACCTTCTGCTCTGTACGGTCTTTTCCGGTCTCGGAATCGGTGTTTCCCTCGGCGTTGTGATTCGCGCCGGAGCTTCCACCGGAGGCATGGACATCCCGCCGCTGGTACTGCAGCATTGCTTTCGGATTCCGGTCTCTGTCAGTATGTATGTGTTTGATTTCCTGATTCTGCTTCTGCAGGCAGTGTTCCGCCCGACCGAGATGGTGCTGTATGGAATCGTCCTGGTGCTGATCTATACGCTTGTGCTGGATAAGCTGATGATCATGGGTACGGCCAAAACGGAGATCAAGGTAGTCAGCCGGCATTATAAAGAAATCCGCGATGCCATCCTGCAGCAGGTGGACCGCGGAGTAACGATGCTGGACGGCGAGGGAGGATACATGCATGAAACACAGCAGGTGGTGCTCAGCGTTGTATCCAACCGAGAGGTGCCGAAAGTGGAGAAGATCATCCGTGCGATTGATCCGGAAAGCTTCCTGGTGATCAGCCGCGTCAGCGAGGTACGCGGGCGGGGATTTTCCATGAGCAAACGATACCAATGATCTGACCGGACAGAAGTACGGTCAGCAGGGAAAAGCCGATGCGCCGCAGGGGGATGTAGGACATGGAGAGTCCCAGCACAATAAGATCGCTCATCAGATAGATGGTCTGGATCTTCCAGCCGGTCAGCTGTGTGAGCGTCATGGCAAGTGCGTCATCGCCGCTGGGAGCGCCTCCCACGCGGACGCATAGCCCGGCTCCGATGCCCACGAAGACGGCGCCGATCAGGGATGCCGCAAGCGGCATATCATAGAGCTGCGGCCAGAGCGGTTCGAACTGCTCGAAAATCTTGTAGGCGCCGGAGAAGCTTGCGGCACCAATCGCCGAGTAGGCGATGAATTCCCTTCCCAGAAGCTTAAAGCCCCAGAGGTAACAGATGGCATTCATGAAGAAGCCGGAGACGGCCGGTGAGATGCCAAACCAGTGATCCAACAGCAGCGTCATACCGAGGACACCGCCTTCGGTTACGCCGGACAGGGAGTGGACCTCATATAGTCCGAATGCCAGAAAGGCACTGCTGAGAACGGTTATGATACAGCTGCTGAATTTTAATTTCAAAGACAAACGAAAACCTCATTTCTTTTCATGATAAAATATTCTGTGGATATCTGAGTATCATCCGGCAAACTGCATGCCGTCAAAACAGTCAAGGCTGCTCTGGCCGTTGACAGTCTGAGGCCAGTCTGATGCATCCGTCTGAAAACGGCAGACCCGGCCGTCATCCAGAATCATATCCATATAAGTCTGGTTGTCCGTGTGGTACAGGCGGAGCTTTTCGCCTTTCGGGACAATAAACTGCGAATCAAGGACTTTGCCGTTGTCCGGGTCGATCATGGCGGCAGACAGATCCTTTTTGGCAGTCAGCGTGATATCAGCCGAAATCTGATAATAAGCTTCTTTCGGCTCCGGCATGCCGTCGGTTCCGATTCGATAGGTCCGCTTCCCTGTTGTGGTACTCAGCATGTTGAGCCGGGTGGAAAGTGTGAAGCTGTCCGGATTGGCTGGAAGCTCCGTGACGGAACTGTTTCCCGAACCGGGGATTCCGTAAAAGCCGGTTCCGTCCATGCTGCCGACGGCTGAGACGTCATCGCCTTCCAGATCGTAGACGAGCAGACATTCATAGTCATTATCAGAGGAACTTTTGACATACAGATAATCTCTGCCGTCTCTGGTGTGAACCAGACAGGGATCCAGGGAGAATGCATAGGTGTCAAAATGGAATGTCCGGTCATCGATCCGGATCTGAAGCTGTGTGACAGTACCGTATTCATCCGGATTGCCGGAAACCGTGATTTCTTCCATATCTCCGTCGTCGTCCAGATCATAATTCAGAGGCTGCCAGGGATGGAAGAACATGGTATAGGTTTCCGGAACCTGCGTGTAGGATTCCTGTATCAGCTCTGGCCGGGCGGCAAAAGGAATCGTGGCGGTCAGCAGTCCGTCCGCATAGGATGCCAGCTCATATGGGCTGAAGTAGAAGGTAATGCCCTGATAATCCAGGGTCCAGGAGAAACCGGAGCCGTCCTGTTCAGAAGCCGACTTCAGATCGTTCTTCAGATCAAAAAAGGATACGCCTGGATACTTCGCTTTCAGGATGGATTCCAGAATCTCAGGAAGTACTGAGACATCGGTAACGACATCGGTCAGCTTCAGCGGTTGGCCGCTTTCCGTGTCGAATGTGGTTCCGGAATAAAAGCTGATCGGATGAGCGCCGCCGGTGTATTCAACATCCTGCTTCAGAAGGCTGACTGCGGCATTGTCTGCACGGCGTACCTGCAGGGAGACTTCACTCGTATAAGGTCCCCAGAAATGATCGGGATGGTCGGCATAGTCCCGCGCGGCCAGTTCGGCATTCTGCGTGTGAATCTTGTGGGAAGCCTCTGCCAGCTTTTCGGAATAATGCTTCTGCAGCGCTTCGGAAAGGGCCGGATACCGATCATGATCCTGTGAGGCAACCGAGATGGTATCAAAGCGGGTATTGCACAGTTGTATGTTGTCCTGATGCTCACTCAAATATGTGGTGCGCAGGGCGAGTGTCAGAGGAGCAGGCTGGCCGGAGGCTGCGGCCCGGTCATGGTCTGCGCCCCGGTCAGAGTCCGAAGTCTGGTCGGAATCGGGTGTCTGACCGGAATCGTCGGATGATGCTTCCGTGGCGGAAGTCTCCGCTTCAGATACAGCAGCAGATGCTTCCGGGATTGTGCCTGCATCTTTCTTCTGGCAGGCAGTAAGGCCAAATATCAGCACAGAGGTCAGAAGTATGACGGATCTGTATTTTTTCATTAAGATGAACTTCCTTTCTGAATCGATACGTCTATTATAGCAGGTGGGACGATTTTTGTCTCATATCCGGCAGGTGGTTTCTATGAAGATTTTCTGAAGGATTTTTTACATATTTTGCGTGCCATATTGCGGGAAACATGGTAAAATAAAGCGAATGAATAAAAACAATGCATACTTCGATGCAGCAGGAAAGGAAGACTTATTTATGGGACGTTATTATCAGTTAACAAAATCGATCTCTGATCAGGCGAAAGAAGATGCTTTAAATGAGCTGAGAGCAAGAGGCAACGTCAAGGTTGCTGAGATTACAGAAGATGGCAAGTATCTGCTTGTGGAGACGGAAGACGGTGAGTATTCTGAGGTGATGAGCGCTGCGGTAAATATCTTCAACCGTGTGGCAAATGGATGTGAGATGAGATTCAGCCATTTTGCGGCAGAGTAAGGGGAAGAAGTTCAAAAAATCAGGCACGGGAGGTGCCTGATTTTTGTTTATTCAACATAACTTTTCAAAATATTATCCATACTGCGGGAGATGTGCTGTATCATGACTGTACGGGCAGATTCAATCTCTTGGTCGCGGATGCTCTTCAGGATCGAAATATGTTCATAAGTTGAGTCTTTATAATGCTGGGAAATTTCCGGCTTGGAATGTCCGGTACTTGGACCATTCCACAATTCCATCAAATAACTCTTTAGCTTCTGATTATCTGCCGCATTCCAGATAGACATGTGAATATCCTGATTCAGTTCTTCATAATCACTTCTGGTCAATGTTTCGAAATTGTCCCGCATATGATAAAGCCGAGCCAGAAGAGTATCGACCTCCATTCCGTTGGCGGCTGCACGTGCAGCTGCTTCTGATTCAAGAAGAATTCTCATTTCGAAATTATCACGAATAAATTTTGCATCGATCTTGTTTATAATTGCGCCCTTGTTCATGCGCAGAGTAATCAGGCCTTCGGAAGCCAGTGTCTGAAAGGCTTCCCGCACAGGCGTGCGGCTTACTCCCAGCTGTTCTGCTACACCGGTCAGGCTCAATTCTTCGCCGCTTTTATATTCCCCGGAATAAATCGCTTTTTTTAATATTGATGTAATACGAATCCGCGCCGGCATCAGTTCCAATGATTCCATTTGCAGCCTCCTTGTATACGATATTCAATCTATACTTATTTTAGCGAATATATTTTGGTTTTACAATCAAATATTTCAGTGTTGTTGATGTTGCATAAAACGCAAAAGGAAAATTGTATTATTTTGCTAAAAAACAATTTTTATTAATAAATAGTTGAAAAAAATGTGAAATGGTGATAGTTTATATACGAAAGATCGTATATCGTATACGATATACGAAATACGATACATAAAAAGAAAACAGGAGGAACGTGTTTATGCATGCAATTGAAAAAATTCTTGCAAAAAACAGCGGTAGAAGCGAAGTAAAAACCGGAGAGATCGTGACGGCAAAGGTGGATTTTGCAGAGATCAATGATCTGTATTTGCAGACGGTGTATTCTTTCTACGAAATGGGCGGTGAAAAGGTCTGGGACAATGAACGGTGTGCCTTTGTATTTGATCATTACGCGCCGACACCGGATATCAAAAGCGCGGCAAATCACAAAGAGATGCGTGAGTTTGCGCAGAAGAACAATTTGAGATTTCACTTTGACACAAATTGTGGTGTATGTCATCAGGTAATGCCGGAAGCCGGAGTAATTTATCCTGGAATGATTGTGGTGGCAACGGACAGCCACACAACGACGCATGGTGCGTTTGGTGCGATGGGTACCGGATGTGGTGCGACTGATATGGCAACCATCCTTATGACAGGGGAACTCTGGTTCCGTGTTCCGGAAATCATTGAGGTAAGACTGGAAGGAGAGGCGCCGAAGGGTGTTTATCCAAAGGATGTTGTTCTGGCTGTGCTTGGAAAGATCAGGGCGGATGGAGCTGTATATAAAGCCATTGATTTTACCGGAAGCTATGTGGAGAATCTGAACGTTGCAGGACGTATGGTTATCTGCAATATGGCGGTTGAGATGGGAGCAAAGACAGCCTACATGCAGCCGAATCAGGATGTTCTTGATTATGTATCCAGGAGGGCTGTAAGACCATATGAAATACAGTTTACCGATCCGGACTATCAATACTCAGAAAGCTATGTATTTGATGTTTCCGGTCTGGAGCCGGAGCTTGCCTGTCCAAGCAGTGTAGAAAATGTACATACGTTGTCAAGTGTAGTAGCGCAGGGACAGGTGAAACTGAATCAGGGCTACATTGGAAGCTGTACAGGAGGTCGGGAAGAAGACATTGAAGTTGCGGCAAAAATTCTGAAGGGCAGACATATCCCGGAATATACAAGGCTGATTATCGTACCTGCTTCCCGCGAGGTCATGATGAACTGCATGAAGAAAGGCTATATTCAGGATCTGATGGATGCCGGTGCAACGATTACGACGCCCGGATGCGGTGCCTGTCTGGGGGCACATGAAGGTATCCTTGCGCCGGGAGAGGTTTGTATTACCAGTACAAATCGCAATTTCCCGGGAAGAATGGGTTCCACAGAAGCGCTGATGTATCTTGCCAGTCCGGCAACGGTTGCTGCCAGTATGGTAAACGGATATATTACAGATCCAAGAACTTTTTTATAAGAGGGGAGCAGGAACATGAATACGGAAATCACAGGAAAAATCATTGTTGTGGGTGATAACATCGATACGGATCAGATTTATCCGGGCCGTTTTCTGGCAATCACAGATCCGAAAGAGATCGGAAGTCACTGTCTTTGCGGTGTGGATGAGAACATTGCGCCGACATTTCCACAGGGGGGAATTGTTGTGGCAGGAAGAAATTTCGGATGTGGTTCCAGCCGTGAGCATGCACCGATTGCATTGCTTAACATGGGAGCAGCAGCTGTAATTGCAGATTCATTTGCAAGAATTTTTTTCAGAAATGCGGTTAACCTTGGTCTGGTACCGGTTATCAGCAAGGGGATCAGTAAGAAGGTAAAACCGGGTCAGACGTTGACATTAGATCTGGAAAAAGGTATTGTGAAGGTTCATGAAACCGGAGAAGTATTTGAATGTGAGCAGCTTGGTGATCAGGCGATGAAGATTCTGGAGGCCGGAGGCATCAAGCCGATGATGCGCGCAAGGTTCGGAAGAAAGGAGGCATAACTATGCCGATTGAATTGGTATTTGTCATAGGAATTGCGGTTTTGCTGTTTTTGTGTCTGAAGGTTAAAGCGAATGCTTTCATTTCTCTGCTGGCTACCGCATTGGTCATGGGTGGGCTTGCCGGAATGAGCGGATCGGATGTTGTGTCTACAATTACCGGCGGATTTTCCAAAACTGTAAAAAGTATTGGTATTGTGATTATTTTCGGTATTCTGCTTGGCAACTATCTGGATGCTGCAAAAGGCACCAACCGGATGGCGTTGGATGCGGTAAAGCTGGTTGGACAGAAGCGTGCAGGGCTTGCCATGGCTATCACCGGCTATTTGGTTTCCATTCCGGTTTTTTCGGATGCCGCATGTGTGATTCTGACTCCTCTTGTAAAAGCAATACATAAAAAAACCAGAATTCCGCTGGCAGTTCTGGCAGTCAGCCTGTCGGCCGGTTTGCTTGCAACACATGTGTATGTTCCGCCAACACCAGGACCGCTGGCTGCAGCCGGTCTGCTGGGAATCGATATTGGGCAGGCGATTCTCTATGGAGCGTTTGCGGCTGTGTTTATGACGGCGTTTGGATGGATTTTTGCGGAAACCTATCTGAGGACCAGACCGGAAAGTTATTATTCCTTCCGTGAGGATGCAGGAGAATCAGAAGTGGAAGCAGTTTCATTGGATGATGATGCGGATCTGCCTGGAACACTTGCCAGCCTTGTTCCCCTTGTTGTTCCGCTGCTTCTGATTGTAGGAAATACAACCTGTGCAATGATATTCCCGGAAGAATCCGGAATTGTAAAATTATTTTCCTTTGTGGGAGATGCTAATATTGCTCTTGCGATTGGTGCAGTACTTGCCATTATTACATTGGGAAAGAGGATGGGTGGCAAGGTTGTGTTGGATATCATGGATAAGACCTTGAAAGATGCTGGTCCGATTGTTTTTATTACGGCAGCAGGAGGTGCGCTGGGAGAGGTGCTGAAGGCATCCGGGGCTGGTGCGAGTCTGGCTGAGCTTGTGGTAAACACAGGACTTCCGTTTATTTTAATCCCATTTGTTATCGCTGGTTTGCTGAAAATAGTTCAGGGTTCCGGAACGGTAGCAGTTACTACGGCAGCCACACTTTGTGCCCCGATTGCTGCCAGCCTTGGTTTGAATCCGATTCTGATTTTCCTGGCATCCGGAGCCGGAGCAAGATCCTGCTGTCATGTGAATGACAGTTATTACTGGGTGTACACTAACTGCATGGGATTTGATATGAAGACAGGTCTTAAAACTTTATCACTCAGCAATATTTTCATGGCACTTGGCGGATTAACGGCTACATTTATCTGCAGTCTTTGGCTGTAATCCCGAACTTTTGTGAGGGGATAAAAACGGTGATGGCAAAGTAGTCCTGAAACAATTAGAACATTAGAAGAAGTGCTGTATCAGTTATCATATCAAACGGATGCAGCACTCCTTTTGCATGTAATGTCGATTATATTTTCTATTAGCAACTATGCCTGGCGGTCAGGTCGAAGAATCTTCTGCGCCAGTGCCGCTGCCTCCCGTGCAATCTCCAGTTCTTCATTGGTCTGGATTACCAGAACATTAACCCGTGAGGAACCGGTAGAAATCCGGATCGCTTCAGCGTGTTCCCGGTTTTTCAGTTCATCAATCGTGATTCCAAGGAATTCCAGATAATCACAGATCTCCTGGCGGATATCGGAGTCATTTTCGCCGACTCCGGCGGTAAATACAATGTTGTCTACACCGTTCATGGCTGCGGCATAGCTGCCTACATATTTTGCGACCTTGTAGGCAAAGATTTCACGGGCGAGAGCGGCTTTTTCATTGTACTTGATCTCTGCGTCCTTCAGCTCCCGGAAATCACTGGAGAAATTCTTGGAAATGCCAAGTACGCCGGATTCCTGATTCAGAATCGCCATGATCTGCGGGAAATCCAGATTCTCTTTCTTGGCCAGAAATTCCAGTGCACCCGGATCCACGTCACCGCAGCGGGTCCCCATGACGAGACCTTCCAGGGGAGTAAAGCCCATGGAATTGTCCACAACTCTGCCGTATTTGACGGCGCTGATGCTGGCTCCGTTGCCCAGATGGCAGACGATGGTCTTCACGCGTTTCGGGTCCTGCCCCATAAATTCGGCTGCCCGCTGAGAGACATACTTGTGGCTGATGCCGTGGAAACCATAGCGGCGGATCTTGTATTTTTCATAATAGCGATAAGGCAGTCCGTAGAGAAATGCCTTCGGTTCCATGGTCTGGTTGAATGCGGTGTCAAAGACGCCGACCATCAGCGTGTCCGGCATCAGACGGCGGCAGGCATCCACGCCGACGAGATTGGCCGGATTGTGGAGCGGAGCGAGATCATTGCATTCGGTCATGGCGTCAATGACTTCATCGGTAATCACGACAGAGCCGGTAAATTTCTCACCGCCGTGTACGAGCCGGTGACCGATCACGTCGATCTCGCTGAAGCTGCGAATGATACCTTGTTCCGGATCAGCCAGCGTATCCAGAAGCGTATGAACGGCCTGTGTGTGATTAGACATCGGCACTTCTTCTTTCAGTGAAATGCCGGTATTGATTTTGTATGTGAATCGTCCGTCGATTCCGATTCGCTCGCAGACGCCTTTGGCCAATACCTGCTCGGATTCCGAATCGATCACTTGGAATTTCAGGGAAGAACTTCCACTGTTTATCACTAATATTTTCATTTACCCACCCTGCTTTACAAAAAGATAAACTTATTATAGGACGAAGATGGCTTCAGCGTCAAGCTTTTGTAGAGGAACTGATTGTTCCGGGCGTGAAAATCTGGTAAACTGAGGAGAAAAGATAGGATGAAAAGAAGATAAAGGAGATGGCAATCAATGACACAGAAATTATATTATCAGGACAGTCATATCGAGCAGTTTACGGCACAGGTGATTTCCTGTGCCTGGGATGAGAAAAAAGGGTATTATGCGGTAGTTCTGGATCAGACCGGTTTCTTTCCGGAAGAAGGTGGACAGTATGCGGATATCGGTACGTTAGGCGGAGTGGATGTGGAAGATGTGCGGGAAAAGGAGGAGATTATCACGCATTATCTGAAACAGCCGCTGGAGGTTGGGACAGAGGTGACCGGTCAGATTGATTATCAGGATCGGTTTTCCAAGATGCAGCAGCATTCCGGTGAGCATATTGTGTCGGGGCTGGTGCACCGTCATTTTGGATATGATAATGTTGGCTTTCATCTGGGAAAAGAACTGGTGACGATGGATTTCAACGGTACGCTGACTGGTGAGCAGATACGGCAGATTGAACTGGAGGCAAATCAGGCGGTGGCATTGAATCTGGAGATTCAGGTAGCGTATCCGTCGAAAGAAGAGCTGGATGCCATGGATTACCGCAGCAAGAAGGAACTGACCGGACAGGTGCGGATCGTGACCGTGCCGGGATATGATGTGTGTGCCTGTTGTGCACCGCACGTGGAGCGAACCGGTGAGATTGGAATCATAAAACTGGTGGATGCGGTAAAATATAAAGGCGGTACCCGTGTGACAATGGTCTGTGGTTTCCGTGCACTGCAGGATTATCAGATGAAAGAGGAGAATGTCCGGGAGATTTCCAGGCTGCTGTCGGCAAAGCCTTATGAAACGGCCGAAGCTGTGAAACGTCTGCAGGGCGAGGTGGCGCAGTGGAAGGACAAAATGTACCGGATGCAGACGCAGTATCTGGAAAAAAAGCTGGAAGAAATTCCAGAAGATGCGGAAAATGTGCTTGTGTTTGAAACGGAACTGGATAAGAATGCTGCCCGAAAGTTTGTGGATGCCGGGAAAGAACGCTGCAGCGGGATCTGCGCATTATTTCTTGGCAATGACGAGCAGGGGTATCAGTATACACTGGGCAGTAAAACAGAGGATCTGAAAGCACTTTTGAAAACGTTCCATGAAGCATTCCCCGGAAAAGGCGGAGGAAAAGGCGAGATGGTGCAGGGCACGGTTGTGGGAGAGATGGAGAAGATCCGGGAGTTTTTTACCTGATGGTTGTTTGAAAGATTCAGCGAAAAGGCTCAAAAGTAAAAAGCCCATCCAGCTCGGCAAAGCGGAATGGGCGGTTGCGGAAACGCAACTAACATAAACGTAATATAAAGAGTAGCCATATCGGTTTTAACCCGATATCTGGTGCCTCTATAATTCTATTATAGGCAAATGGGAAATAGCTGTCAAGTTTGCTTTGCTATGCGTTCAGGGTTGTTTCATGAAGACTATGTGCCAACGATTATTGCTTTCGGCAGTCTCAATCATGCTGCATATACCACTGAAGTGCATTGGTATACTTGCTTACTCTGAAAAAAAGCGCAAATTATCCCTATCATATATACAAAA
>JALFHZ010000071.1 GCA_022776445.1 Lachnospiraceae bacterium | reverse complement strand
GAGTCGGTCGTTGGTTTGTAGAGAAAACGACCGGCTGACTGCACAACTATTGAAATGTCCTGTCTGCGGTGTAAGACATGACAGGGATGTGAATGCGGCAAAAAATATTTTAGCGGAAGGATTCATGCAAATAGCATAAAGAAACATATATAGGGCAGGAACTGTCCAAATTAACGCCTGTGGAGATAGTAGATTGCGAGGTCGATGAAGCAGGAAGCACATTGGCTTCAGACAATGGGTAGTTCACTTTGTTCCAAAAAACTGCAGAAAGGAGGGAGGCCCCATGCATCATAATCGTTTCCGTGACCATATCTATGTTGCCATTGATTTGAAATCATTCTACGCTTCCGTGGAATGCGCGGATCGGAATCTGGACCCGCTGACTACCCATCTCGTTGTGGCTGACGAGTCCCGGACTTCCAAGACAATCTGCCTGGCCGTTTCTCCTTCTCTGAAAGCCTGCGGCATCCCCGGCCGTCCGCGGCTGTTTGAAGTGATCCGGAAAGTAAACGAAGTAAATGCCCGGCGCAGGGCAGAAGCCCCAAACCATACCTTTACCTCTTCCTCCTTTGATGCCGCTGCCCTCAGCGCTGATCCGGCTCTTGAATTATCGTATATTATTGCTCCGCCGCGGATGGCCAGATACATGGCGGTCTCCTCTTCCATTTACGGGATTTATCTCAAGTACATCGCACCGGAAGATATCGTGGTTTATTCCATTGATGAGGTTTTCATTGATTTAACCGACTATCTTCCCCTGTACAGTATGACCGCCCGCGAGCTTGCCATGACCATGATCCGGGAAGTTCTGTATACGACCGGCATCACAGCCACAGCCGGCATCGGTACCAATCTGTATCTTGCCAAAGCAGCAATGGATATCGTAGCCAAGCATGTACAGCCTGACAAAAACGGAGTACGCATTGCCGAATTAACCGAGCGCACCTACCGTGAACTCCTGTGGACACACGAACCCCTCACGGATTTCTGGCGGGTTGGCCGTGGTTATGCCAAAAAGCTGCAGGAAAACGGAATGTTCACGATGGGCGATGTTGCCCGCTGCTCCATCGGAAAACCCACCGATTATTACAACGAAGAGCTTCTCTACAAGCTGTTCGGCATCAACGCCGAGCTTCTGATCGACCACGCCTGGGGCTGGGAACCGACCACGATAGAAACCATCAAGTCCTACCGCCCTTCCACCAACTCCATTGGCTCCGGACAGGTGCTGCACTGCCCCTATGACTATGAAAAGGCAAAGCTGGTCGTCCGGGAAATGACGGATCTGCTGGTACTGGATCTGGTCGATAAGGGACTTGTCACAGATCAGGTCGTGCTGACCATCGGCTATGACATTGAGAATGTCACCAGCGGCAAGTATCACGGCCCCGTTACCGTGGATCATTATGGCAGAAAAGTTCCCAGGCACGCACATGGTACCGGCAACCTTGGAAAGTACAGCAGTTCCACTCGGGAGATCACCGACTGCATGATGGAGCTTTACGACCGTATCGTGAACAGGAACCTGCTGGTACGTCGGGTCACGATCTCAGCAAACCACGTCATTTCGGAAGTGGATGTGCCTGCGGAAAGAAACTACGAGCAGCTTGACCTCTTCACAGACTATGCCGCATTGGAAGAACAGAAAAAGCAGGAGCGAAAACAGCTGGAAAGAGAAAAGAAACTGCAGCAGGCCACGCTGAGCATCAAGAAAAAATTCGGGAAAAACGCCATTTTGAAAGGCATGAATCTGCAGGAAGGAGCAACTGCCAGAGACCGGAATTCACAGGTTGGCGGGCACCGGGCAGGCGAGACTGACACCCCCAGACAAAAAAGAATCCAGAAGGAAGGTAACGCATATGACCGATAAAAGAAATCCCAAAGATCCTCACCGCTATGATGATATGCTGGATCTTCCGCACCACCAGTCAGCCACACGACCACACATGAGTCTCTATGACCGTGCTGCTCAATTCAGTCCCTTCGCTGCACTGACCGGTTACGACGACGAGGTCAAAGAAACAGCACGGTTGACTGACCGGAAGATCGAACTGGATGAGAACAGCAAAGCAGGACTGGATGAAAAGCTGCAGTTTCTCACAGCTCGTCTGGACAGCCGCCCGGTTATCTCCTTTACCTATTTTGTACCCGATGCTCTGAAAGCTGGCGGCTCCTATGTCACCACCACCGGTACTGTAAAAAAAATTGATCCGTACCAAAGAATGGTGGTCCTGTACGGTGCAAATAAAAGCTCTGACAGTACGGTAATCCCCTTGGATGACATTGTGGATATCAGCGGAGAACTGTTCTGCGAGATGGCGCAGAACGGATAGTCTCGGAAAGCAAGGCAGGGAATCACAAAAGCAGCTTTTCACCGTCTGGCTGTAATTCAGCCTCCATACAACCACTCATTTTTTACTTCATTTACTTCGTTTCCTGCCGCCAGTTCTTTCCAGTTACATACCCCCTGGCCTGCATACCTGTCATCCCAGTGATATAGTTGAAAGGCCAATGCCATACATGCCCTGCGGATATTCAGAATATCCTTCACACGCAGTCCGCGGGTATCCTGATCCAGCTGTATCGCTTCTGCCAATCGCTCCAGCTCCTTATCCACGGCTTCCATGTTTTCTGAGCAGAGTACTGCACTTTTCATATAGGCCAGGTTATGCAGAACCCAGACAGCTGATACCAGCCCCGGATTTTTGCGGTACCGCAATATCGCCAGCAGCTCATCAAACAAACGCCGCGCTTCCGGATGCAGCGGATGTTTTTCCATATAAACGTAAGCGGCAGATAACGCGCCTGCTGTCAATCCGGAATCCGGAGACCGCATTTCCTCGATGATCCGGTCAACCAGAGCACTGTCATTTGTAATCTGTACTTCCAATTCCTTCGTACTGATTCCTAACGGCTGCAGTTCTTCGACCATCTTATTTAGACGACTGTTCAGCGCTTCTTCCAAAGGAGCCGTCACATTCCGACATACAGCAGCCATTGCACGCACCATTTTTCCTAACCTTTGCCTGTATTCCTCTTTCATAAAGCCATTTTCACTGGCATGCATCCATTTTTCTTTCAGGGTCTCACAATCTTCCAGTATATTTTGTAAAAGTGTTTCTGCCTCTTCCATACTCCAGTAATTCCTGTCCATATTCTGGCAAAGCAGAATCAGTTCATCCAGATATGCAACTTCACCCATGGTCAGTCTGCAGCCGTCTTTATCTCCCCATTGATCGCACAGTCTCTGATTCAGGAAATACCCTTTTACAGACCGTACCGGAATCGCCGGATCCACACAAGGCAGGATCCCATATGCAAACAAATGCATGTTAGGAAGATCCGGAAGTCCCGTACGCTCTGACACACGACTCCAGATCAGTTCCCCATACGACCATCTCTGATTGTCATTTAACAATCCCAGTTCGTTCAGTACATCCAGTCTCATCACCTTTGTGCGCCAGACATAAAGCGTATCCGATCCATGTTCAAGCAACCGGTCCACCACAGAAGGTTCTGCCGCACAATATTGCTTCCACGGACCAAGATCCTTCTTGCGGAAATAATAATCAAACAGATCCAGTCCGTCTCCGTGTCCGTATAAAGTTTTATGCTCACAGATGGCAGTCCCCAGCATAACACCGAACATCTGTGCCTTTATCTTCTCAGATACACGATCCAATATCCCCAGCATCAGACTTGCCATCGGAAAAGCAATCGGGAGTTCTTCGTCCTCCATCAGCTTTTTCAGAAGCAGCATCGCATTCTGCTGCTGCGGTTCCGGACACCGGCTCATAAAACGAATCAAAAGTTCCGGCACATTTTCCTGAATGCGCGTAATCAAATTTCCGGCCATATCCCGATCCAGTGCATCAAACTCATCTGTATTGACATCCAGCGCACGGATTAAAAAAGCAGTAATCTCATTCCCACGATTCTGATCAAGACCGGTCACATAATCACGGTTGATCAGTTCTTTCACCGTATCACTTCGATTTCCCCTAATCACCATAAAAAGCCCCAAACGGTCGCTCTCACCCAGCAGTGCATCCATCCAGGGCTGCTCCAAACTGCCCAGAAGACTCACATACCCGCAGCGCAAAGGTAAAGCCAGACGCTCCAGGACCCGATAAAATCGATATGCCGCCGTACAGCCCCAGGTTCCTCCAAACATTGTAAACGTCTCCCGATTCAGGTCAAAACTCTCGCTTTTTTTGTTCTGTTTCGTCTGCCATGTCAACAGTTCATACTCGACATATTCTTTCCAGGAACTCCAGTCAAACAGACTCTTCTGATGCTCCATTTCCGCCAGCAACTGATTGATATACTCCTGACAAGCTTCGTAGTCTTCCATATAATCGTGCAATCCCTGTATACACAGAGAAAGGAGCTGCAGCATACAGGTTCTCAAGGTCAGGCAGAACACCCTGTGATCATCCGACAACTTGCCCAGACATGCTTCTTCCAACTCCCGGATCAACTGCTCCAATTCCGGTATGACCGCCCTGGTTTCTCCGCACTCCACTCTCAGACCAAGAATCTGCAGGCGCTGTTCATACTGTTCCTTCTTCGGCCGGCATTTGTTCAGTTCTCTCCGCAAACCTGCAAGATTTAAATGGTGGTACTCATACTTTGCCTTCTCCAATTGCAGTTCTGTCTCGCCATTGGTTCCATAATTTTCATAATGCTTCAGCCTGCCGTATACCCTTTTCCATTCTGCATCTTCCCCGTTTTCACGAAAAATGCGCAGCAATGCCTGCCCGATGTAAAACCATTTCTTTACATCTTCAATCATACCATCCGGTATCCGCCTGTCGGATTTGCTCTCACACTGCTCTGAAATCACAGCCGCATAATTCTCCCAAACAGTATCAATACAACTCCATTCATACTGATTATATGGATGCAGACATTTTTCATAACGCCATACCAGTTCAAATACAAACAGAAGCATGGTTCGCCCGTCCATCCATTTATGACTCTGAAGCAATCCCGTCACTGAAGTACTGCTGCTCAGTTTCTCGCACTCTTTCCACGGCAGAATATACCATCCAGGATAATCTTCCCGTTCCTTGCTCCATGCCTCTATCAGGCTTCCGATCTCTGTCTCCTGCTCCGCTTCAGGTCTCCAGATTCCTTTCACTTCCCGATGTCGCAGGTGCCATTTCGGTATCGCACAACCAGACTGCCCTGTTCCTGCTCCTGCATGATCACTGTGCTCCTGCCTCTGATGGATTCTTTGTTCCTCCTGTCTGTGCATGATCTCCCGGATCATTTCTTCCACATTTTGGATCCGCTGCACATGCGCTGTCATCCTTTCCATCTGCGCCCCGAGATCCGATACCTCACTGCTGATCGAAGACAACATGCTTCGCTCACAGATTTGAGGGAACACGCTGCGAAGCCTGGTTTCTATCACATCACAAAAATGCTGCTCACAGAACTTCTTATTATCCTCTGTCATCGCATTACCGGAAAGCAATGCCCTTACACAATCATGAAGATGATCAAACCACAAAAAATCATCGGCCGACCCATGCATATGTTTTGCAAGCATACGCATATTGTCTTCCCCAAACGCAATCGCCCGAAGTTCAGATTCTTCGCTTCCATCCCTCTCATAACAGGTAATATCCGCACCTGCATCTAGAAACAATTGTTCCATCTGGCTGATATCCAGACATTTTGTAAACAAAATGCCTGGTATTGATTTGAAATCACCCGACACGAAAGCATTTATCAGTTCCATTTTTGTCCCTTCCATAGTGGTCTGCTCCCATCTACGTTTCGATTGCCGCCTTTTTATTATGATACATCATCTTATCCGCTTCCTCAATGATATGCTGGAGATGTGAAACAGAAGCATCATAGTGAGCATAGCCCAGAGCAATCCCAGGCATGCGCGGATCCTTCTTCTGCTCCTCTCGAATCCGCTCCTGAAACTGCTGATTGAGCTGTTCCAGCTTATCAAAATTTCGATTCAGAATCACGCAGAATTCATCGCCTCCAATCCGATAGCAGGAACCACTTTTCCCATACACATGTCTTAATTGCTCAGCAACCTTTTTTAAACACATGTCTCCCACCGAGTGGCCGTAGACATCATTCACCTGCTTAAATTGATTCACATCAAAAAAAAGAATCACTGCATGAGAACCAATACTGCCGATATTGATATCGTAGCATCTGCGATTCAAAAGGCGGGTAATTGCGTCCACCTGCAGCACCATTTTGGAATAATGGCTGTATAACAGCATATTGCTGATTGAAATACACAAAAAATCAATCCGGATGTTAGAATTCACAAACTGTATCGTGATTCCGATAATCGTCATCAAGAATGTCAGAACCAACATAATATCCACACCCGTCTGATATTCCTTACCGCTCCGGATCACACACACGATCGCATACACAAGGGATATCACAAACATAATCACATAAATCAAATACCCATTCGTCCGATGGTAAATATTCTGGGAGTCGATATAGAATACCCACTGGAAACACGCTCCCACACATTCAAACACCGCGTGGAATATAATCACAACACCTGCAAGCTTCGGTCTCTTCACATGTCCGTATGCTCTGGCCACTGCGAAGCCAATAGCCGGCGCACAACAGAACTCAACCACCTTGGCAATCTGATGTAAAAAAATAAATGAAGACGGAGCACCATTTGTGAGCACACCTACACATTCCCCCAAAGATGCCCCGGCAATCAGCAAGCATGCAATCACAGATCGGATCTTCATTTCCCGAGTAATCAGACGGTTGATCATTACATCGGTTATGGTAATGATCAGCAACAAAATAACTGTCAGAATTACAGATGTATATAAGTCAAATATGATAATCCACTTCCTTATCCTGATTCATTCTTTGCAGTTCCTGTTCCAAGTCCTGCAGATGGTCCAATGTATGGTTCGATTGCGCCAATTTTCATATCCATTACTAACCGTGAAAAATACTTTTTATTATTGTAAATATTGTAATCCAAAACAAAGAAAATAGCAATCGATTTTCCCGCATAAGCCGGCGATAATCTGTATCTGGACAAAGGAAAAATCCCCCAGAAATTCATCTGTTCTCCAGAATTTGCCATGAGATACTTGACCTCTGGCAATTCTGCGTTAGAATCGGGTTAGAGGATAGCGGCATTGACCAGCTATCGTGGCGTTGAAGCGGTAGTGTAAATTAATTTGTGTCTTTGGTAAAAAATGGCTTCTTTTTGGTAAGAATTACGATATGTAAATTTTTATCGAAAAGGAGCATTTTTTATGGCACTTGCAAAGGAGCAAATTCGACAGATTATTAATCAGAACGACATAACCAGCGTGACAGATGTTTACTCTGTTTTAAAGGAAAGCTTTAAAGACATCTTACAGGAATTGATGGAAGCGGAACTGGATGCCACTCTTGGTTATGAAAAAAATCAAAAAAGTGATGTAGCTACTGACAACAAACGGAACGGGCATTCCCCAAAAACATTAAAGAGTCAATTTGGAGAATTTCAGATTGACGTCCCGAGAGACCGCAACGGTGAATTTGAACCGAAACTGATTCCCAAATATCAGAGGGACGTTTCCGGGATTGAGGAAAAAGTTCTTTCCCTGTATGCCAGAGGGATGAGCACCCGGGATATCCATGATCAGCTGCAGGATCTTTATGGTATTGAGCTTTCGGCTGAGATGGTCAGCAAAATTACAGACCGTGTTATTCCGGAAATCAAGGAATGGCAGTCCCGTCCCTTAAATCCGATCTATCCTTTTGTTTTCATGGACTGTATCCACTACAAAGTTCGGGAAGATGGCAGGATTTTGAGCCGGGCGGCTTATATTGTACTGGGGGTTACTCTGGACGGTTATAAGGATATTCTGAGTATCACAGTTGGTGCAAACGAAACTTCCAAGTTTTGGTTGGGGATGTTGAATGACTTAAAGAATCGCGGTGTACAAGATGTACTGTTCTTCTGTGTTGACGGGCTTCCTGGCTTTAAAGAGGCGATTCACGCTGTTTATCCGCAGTCTGAGATCCAGCGCTGTGTGATCCACATGCTGCGGAATTCTTTTAAGTATATTAATTATAACGACCTGAAGAAATTTTCATCTGATTTTAAAGCCGTGTACAATGCCCCAAATGAAACTGCTGCTTTGTCGGAATTAGAAATCATAAAAGAAAAATGGGGCAAAAAATACCCGTATGCAATTAGTAACTGGGAGAACAACTGGGAGGATGTAAATTCCTTTTTCCAGTTTTCCGGAGAAATCAGACGTATCATGTATACTACCAATATCATTGAGGGGTTAAACCGCCAGTATAGGAAAGTGACAAAAACCAAAAGTGTCTTCCCAAGCGACAGTGCTCTGGAGAAAATGCTATATTTAGCAAGCGGAAATGTAATCAAGAAATGGACACAGAGGTACCGTGGATGGGATCAGGTACTGAACCAGCTGCTTATCCTATACGGTGAACGTCTGAATCAATATCTCTAAACAGAAGATGACCGGAAGCGGTAAAATAAATTGTGCTTCCGGTCATACATCATATAAAATATTCTCTCGGCATTAACAGTATTGTCAGAATTACCGTCCTTATTCATTCTTGAGGCCGGGTGTGGGCAGAGCCCACGGACTGGAAAATCATTAATGCCTGTTTCTGATGCAAAAATTTTAGAAAATCTGTATAAGCTGCTGTGAAATGGTAATACTCTGAATAAGAAAATCATTCGACAGATAAAATACGACTACCTTTGACAGTAACCGATACATATCTAATTCATATCAATGAGGGCTTAGCTTCCTAAAGACACAGAAATTTTTACACCCTCTCTGGTGGATTTTCTGAATTCTATTTGATTGAATTATATACTGAACCTGATTATTTTTCTCCCATTAACTTTATGATCCTTTTAAGGTTTACTGCAAATATAGTCATTGCTCCCTGCATTTCCATGCCAATAAGACCTGAC
>JALFHZ010000043.1 GCA_022776445.1 Lachnospiraceae bacterium | reverse complement strand
ATTATTCAAACTCGGCGTGTTCTTTGTCGTTCTTAACTATATTTATTTAAGTTTCATGCAAATTCACACCATTTTTTACTTCAATTACATCAATTATTCTGGCTTACTGATTTTCTGTTGCCAAAATGTTGCCATATTTTTATTATAGCCAAAATAAAGACTTTTTCAATAAAATTTTTAGACTATCAACCAAAGTAACAACCATCCAAAATTTCAATGTATCGGATGTTATAACGTTCTTTAAATAACAAATAGTCATCTTTTCCTAAAGAAACTGTTACTGCTGCAGCAACAATTTTTCCATTTATATCTCTATACTTCGAGTAATACTTATCAGTCTTTTTATCATAAATGTCAGATGTTGCTAATATTGTCCAACCTCTATCTTTAATATTATGATTATTGTCTATCGCAAATATGTTCTCTGTTCTTAATATATCCCTTTCTCTATATCTAACGCAAGGCTCCATTCCTTCCTTTAGTGAGAAAGAAGTCTTAATCCTAACAATATAAAATAATTTTCTTGCATTTTTAGGAACATCTTCCCCCTTCCAAAACTGGGGAGTTTTCTCTTTGAAATCAATCATCTTCTCACAATACATAGGTAATGCTTTTGAAATATATTCATCTGCATTACGTGAGCCAAAACTTTCATCTAATGTAATATCAGCATATTGTGCAAACCCATACCCTTGATAATCGACTTTAAACAATTTACTACTTTCCTCTATAAGATTTTTATTATCATACTTTACAATATCTTCATATATATCAGTATAAAAGCTCTCATAGCCTGATGCCATCCTTCTTATTGCTAAATCAAATTGATCTGCATATGTAAATTGCTGATATGCTACCACAGACTTCAATGCTTTTTCTTCACCAGAAGGCAATTTTAAAAGGAAAGCATCTTTTTTCCTTGAAACTTTTAAAATCTCACAATCACCATCCGAAAAATGTACCTTTGAACCTGGTACTAAAAAAGCAGGTTCCATCTTATTTCCCTTATAATCTGTTTCAATATAATTCATAAACGATTTTATCAGCAAAATATAATCTTCGTAATTCTCCTTGATTTCCTCAAAACATCTTTTTTTCCATGCAACTTTTGTTCCGTCATTCATAAACATATCATTTATTTCATCACATATCATGAAAATTCCACCTGTCGTAAAAAAATCTGCAATCTCTTGAGGTGTTTCCAACATGTTCTTTTGCCTCAAGACAGCAATTTTCATATGTAAAATTAAATGCTCTAAAATATTGCAATACACCAATCGTTCCTTTTTCTGCCATTCAAAAGGTTGCATTTTAGCCTGCGGTGGATTTCCTAAATTTCCTCCCTTATCTTCATCCATATGGTGACAATACAGCCCCTCGCTTGTTCGAGATACTTTTTTATTTTTGCTTTTACATTCAGGATTAACAAAATAATCACACTTTGCACCACCATATTTTTGAATAAGATAAGATTGTAATTCTCCATATGTCATCTTTAATTCATCTTTAAATTCTTTACGATTCATCTATGAAAATCTCCTTCCAAATTACATCCTAATATACCTTTACATAGCCCTAATTCAAAAAATCTCCACGTTTCTTTACATTAATTATAGACTTTTTCTTTATCCAAGTAAAGGAAAACAGCAAATCCTCACCAGCTAATCAAGGGCATAACGAATGGCAATGACCTCTTGATTAACTGACAAAGATTTACTTCAAAACAACTGATAGGAGCAGGAACGTATGCCCCTCTGTCAACGAGCTTCCATATTGTGTTTTCTCCTTGCAGCCTGTTTCTGTTCCGCCTCTATCTGTTCCTGTTGCTTTGCCTGGTCAATAACCGCATTTACCTGTTCATCTCCCATAACAGTCTTTACACGACCAAAATCCGTTGCAATCGTCCGAAGTTCCTGATTTTCCTCTAAGGCTTCTTCCAAACAGTTCTTTAACCTTTCATTTCTGTCTTGCTCTCTGCTATATACATCCTGCAATTTTTCTAATCGGTTAGAAATATTCAAATACTCCCGATACACAGACCTCAAAACCGTTATGATTTTTTCAATCAGTGGCTTTGCTTTTTTCTCTCTATAAGTCTTTCCGCTTTCCAATGTTCCGGCTTCTGGCAGCACTTCCTCTGGATCATACGAATACTTAACTGCAAATCGCTCCATATCCTTTACCATAGGAGCAATCTCCGCCAGTTTTTTCTCATATCGTGCCACTTCTTTCTTAGCCACTTCTGCTTTTTTATCTGCTACCTCACGATTTTCTTGTGCGGAATGAATCTCCTGTTCAAGATTTTCCAATTCTCCTAACCACTTTTCGCTGGTTTGCAGTATGGCAGCATTCTGTTCTTCCAGGCTTTCTTTTTCTGCTTCCAACTCCGCAACTTCCTTTGCCCGTTCCTGTTTCTCAAAATCAAGCACTGACAAGTGTTTGTTATGCGTTCCAAGCTGCTTCCATTCGATTCCATACCGCCCCATAATCTGAGCAATTTCCTGTTTTTCTGATTCTATCCACTGATTCCATTCTGTTGCACCTCTTGTCCCACCTTTAAACCCCTGTTCTCCCAATGCTCCTTTTAAGGAAACTCTGGTATCAAGACCACGCTTACTGTTATGAATTACCGGAACAAAATCTACATGAATGTGCGGCGTTTCCTCGTCCATGTGCAGATGAGCAGAGAATACATGAAGATACGGATTCCGTTTCTGAAAATCTTTCATAAATTCAATCAGGATTTCCTTCGCAAGTTCCCCTTCTTTGCTTTTAGCATTCATATCGTCCCTGTTCCCGATTTGAAAAACTGCTTCATGAAATAGCTTTTCCTGCTTGCCTTGCCGGATTTTTTCGTAGTAATTATCAATCTTCCTGTCACTTCGTTTCTGCTTCGCATTATACCGTTCCAAAGCTTCATCAAATAATTCGTGATAAACTTCCTCAATCTCTGCATGACAAAACTCCACATTGTAAATGCTCCGTTCCACGTCCACATTTTTCGCACTAAACGCTCTTGTATTATGATTGATAGAACCCTTTCCCATCATTCCGCTAATCGTTCTCTCCAAGCTTTATCCTTTCTCCCTGCTTAGGGGTAATCAGTGCCGGATACGGCACATAGCTTTGTTACTTTCGTCGAAAGTAACGCAAAAGCACTTTTGACAGCCGTTCCGTCCATCAAAAGTTGCCATTGCGCCCTGCTGGGAGCTTTTCCGTCCTACGGACGGTCGGCTTCCAGCCGCTTTGCTTCTGCCGCCATAGCTTTTCGGATAGCCGATAGCACATTTTCTATCGTATATTCATCCCATCCGGCAAGCCATATCAATGTCCTTTCTTCATCAACTGTCAGTTCTACCTCTCCGAAGATTTCATTGAGGTCAGCAATCCTCCGAGCTTCACTTTCGTAAAAATATTTATTTACATTCCGAGTTCCCCACTCCGGCTGAATTATCATCCAATCACACCTTTCTCTTTGTCTGTTATCCACAGGAGCGTGACACGCCCCTGTCTATTCTCATCAAGGAAAACTACCCGCGGAAACTGTCCGGCACTCCACGTCTATCCAGATATTCCTGTCTGGCTTTTTCCCGTTCCTCCTGCGTTGGAGCAGTCTTAAATTTCCCATATAGTTCATGCTGCACCAAAGAATCCAGTTTCTTCTCCAATCCCTGCCGAATTTCCTCCAAGCAGGTATCATCCTCCACCAGATGATAACGGAGCAGCAACATAAACAATTCATAAGGAATCTGTACATTTTTCATCTTCTTATCCTTTCTGCGTCGGTTTGCGTCGATAGCGTCGATATTTTCCACACCAGCCCGCTACCAAAAATACCGTCGCAACCGACGCATATCGCCGCTTTTATTCCTTTGCTTCAAGGCGTTTCAGAATGATTTTTCTTTCATGCCCCCGCTTATTATCATAGAAAATCCCATAGTCATTGAGCAGCTGGCTGTTGACGGTATTCAATCTTCGTGAAAGCACATTCGCCTGTAACTGCATATCCGGCAGCTGATTTACAAGTTCTGTCGCTGTTCCCTCCCACTCCTGTCTGTCCTCTGTCAGAAACGCATTGATTGCTTCTAAAAGGGGGTTCGGCGGCTGTTTCCACAACTCTGTTTCTGCTTTCTTGAATTTCCATACACAACGCTCCCTGTCAAATTCTATGGTCAGTTCCTGATCCGGCTGGTCACGCCCCACAATGTCCATCACTGCTTCATTGTCTGTCCGTTTCTTTTTGTGCATGATAAACGCCCCATCTGCCGCACCCAACAGTCCGTTTGTGCCGGAAATCATATCGAAGCTATCCTCCGATTCCAGCTTGCGTGTATGATGAACCACCAGCAGGCAGATACCATATTTATCGCTGAATGATTTCAGCTTTGTCACAATCTCATAATCACTAGAATAGCTGTATCTGTCCCCGCCAACTTCACGCACTTTCTGGAGCGTATCAATAATAATCAGCCTTGCGTCCTTACGCTCTTTCAAAAATCCTTCTAATTGCCTGTCTAATCCCTCATTCAAGGTCTTTGCCTGTGTTGCAAAATACAGATTATCTGCACACTCTATACCAAACATACCAGACAGTCGGCGTTGAAGTCTTGCATAATTATCTTCCAATGCCAAATACAGCACCGTTCCTTTCCGCACCGGATAATCCCACAACGGAATCCCCATTGCCACATGATAGGCAAGTTGTGCCATGAAGAATGATTTTCCTACCTTTGGCGCACCTACAAAGAGATATGTGCCGCCATAGAGAAAACCGTCTACAATCGGTACTCTCGGCACAAAAACAGTGTCATACAATTCCGGCATGGACATGGTATGCAGTCCGCCATTCCCGGATTTCTCTGGGTTTTTGGTGGCTTGCTGATTGATTTGTTCCTGTGAATTTGCTATAATTTCATTGTGATTTTTTACATTCGGCTGCACCCCATCTGCGCCAACAGATGATACGGGAGCAGTCGTTTTCATTTTTTCCATCATTCATCTTCTCCTTTCAATCCCTCTAACGTAATTGCAATTACCTGCAACGTATAGAGCAGTTCAGCATTATCCGGGCTTACTGTTTCCAGCCGCTTTAATTCCTCATGAATAGCTGCCATCTGATTTTTTAATGCCTTATAAACTCTCGGATTTCCCTGTACAACCACGTCCCTGTACGTCAGTCGTCTTATGATATATTCCTGCTTTGTCAAACCAGACAATGCTACCAAATCATTAAGCAGCCTCGCTTCTTCATCCGATACCCGAAATGCTACGGTATGATTTCTCCAACGCCCTTTATAATCAAGACTTCTTTCCATTGCTGTTCTCCTTTTCCATTCGCTCCATTTCCAGCTTTTCTGCCATTTCTGTCTGAACAGTTGGAAATAAATGTGCATACCTGTAAGTGATTTTTTCTGCTTCGTGTCCTACCCGTTCACCAATCGCTAGCACTGAAAATCCCATATTTATCAACAGCGATACATGGCTATGCCGAATATCATGCACCCGAATCTTTTTCACTCCCGCCTGTTTTACACCTCGCTCCATCTCATGGTTGAGATAAGATTTTGTAACCGTAAACAGCCGTTCATCTAGCTTGATGTCATAGAACATTTTGATATACTCCTGCATTTCTTCGCAGAGAAACGGGGGCATTTTTACGGTACGGTTGCTTTTCGCTGTTTTAGGGCTTGTAATAATATCACGCCCTTTGGAACGGTGGTACGTCTTGCTGATCGTGACCGTCTGCTTCTGGAAATCAAAATCAGCAGCAGTAAGAGCCAACAGCTCACCGGAACGGATACCGCACCAGTAAAGCATTTCAAAAGCATAAAAGGAACGTGGCTTATCCATCATGGCTTCTGAAAATTTCAGATATTCCTCTTTTGTCCAGAAGTCCATCTCCTTTGGAATTTCATTTCCCATTGTGCCAGCCCGTCTTGCCGGATTGTAAGGCAGATTATAAAAGTTTACAGCATGGTTAAAAATTGCTGTAAGCTGTGCGTGTATTGTCTTCAGATAATCTGCTGAATAGGGCTTACCTTTCTCATCCTGATACGCCATGAGTTCATTCTGCCATGCAATAATGTCTTTTGCTTCGATCTCTGCAATCTTCCGATTTCCAAAATAAGGTAAAATCTTTGTGCGTATTACATGGCTTTTAGATTCCCATGTACTTTCCTTGACACGCTGCTTTTTATCTGCTTCATAAAGTTCAAAAAAGCTGGCAAATGTCATATCCAGTTTGGAGTTCTGTTTCAGCATAACCTCATGTTCCCAGGCTTGTGCTTCTCTTTTTGTTGCAAACCCACGTTTCTGTGTCTGTTTCCGTTCCCCTTTCCAATTCGTGAAACGATAAATTACCCTCCACGTTCCCGTAGCATTGTCTTTATATACAGCCATTTCCATCATCTCCTTCCAACTTAATCACTGTAACAGACCTTCTTATGAAAGAAAGTAGTATTTACACGCCCCGCTACTGTCATATACCCTTGTTTCTGCAATTCTGTGTTCAATTCCCTTACAACCTGATAGGCTTTGGACTTTGATACCCTTAATTCTGTTGCCACTTCTTCCACCGTCATAAATGATTTTTCTGCCATCTATATCCCCTCCTTTCCCTAAAATTCCTGCCGTTCTCTCCTTCCCGTTCTGACAGGCAACCCTTTTCGGCGCTGTGCCAGTCCCTCTACATAAGAGACGCTCGCTTCTTTTTTAAAGGTCATGGCGTTTGTTCGGTTTGGACGGTCATTTAATTTTTAACTCTTTTTGTTTAAGTTATGTTTTTATGATACTAAATAAATTCCGTTAAGTCAAGTGGTTCGCAGAAAAATCTTAACTTTTTTTATTTAAGTTCCGCTTGCTATTCCTATTTCATCATGTTATACTAACTTCAACAGAACTGTTTAGTATCGGAGGTTTTATTATGGCAATCGGCAAAAGAATCCGCTTTTTCCGCAACCGGAAAGGCATGACACAGAAACAGTTAGGCGAACTCCTCGGTTTTCTAGGAAAGACCTCTGATGTCCGTATGGCACAATACGAATCAGAATCCAGAACACCGAAACAAGACCTTGTAAAAGAAATGGCATATCTCCTCGATGTAAGCCCTCGTGCAATCACTGTGCCGGAAATAGACAGTTATATCGGACTTATGCACACGCTTTTTGCGTTGGAAGATATGTATGGCTTAAAAATCGGAGAGATTGACGGAGAAGTGTGTCTGCGGTTAGATAAATCTGCCGGAACAACCTACACCACTATGTTTGATATGTTCCATGCATGGCAGGAACAGGCTGCCCGTCTGGAACAAGGCGAGATAACCGAAGAAGAATACGACCAGTGGCGGTACAAATATCCCGAATTAGACGCCTCAAAACAATGGAAAAAGGTCATTCCCTCACAAGAACTCAGCGACCTTATCTTACAGGACTTGAAACCCGAATCCGACTAATTCTCAACCTCGAAACGCACAAAAACCTTACCGACTTTCAGCTTTATTTCTGAAAATCAGTAAGGTTTTCTGTTATTGAAGTATTCTATTATTCAGTGAGTGATACTCTAAATGTTGCCAAATCGTTGCCAACGCTTAAATAATTTTGCTTGCAACCCTCATAAATAAAGGCTTTTCCAAGTCCATTTCATCACTCGAATTCAATCGTCGCCGGCGGCTTCCCGGTACAATCATACAGTACCCGGTTCACATGTTTCACTTCGTTCACGATTCTGCTCGCTACCTTCCCCAGCACTTCCCACGGGATCTCGGCAGCCTCAGCCGTCATAAAGTCAACGGTATTGACCGCTCTCAAAGCTACAGCGTAATCATAGGTTCTCTCATCGCCCATAACGCCGACAGATCTCATATTCGTCAGCGCTGCAAAATACTGACCGATGCTGCGGTCCAGACCTGCATTCGCAATCTCTTCCCGATAAATCGCGTCTGCATCCTGCACCATTCTTACTTTCTCAGCAGTCACCTCGCCGACGATACGCACGCCAAGTCCCGGGCCCGGGAACGGCTGACGGAACACCAGTTTCTCCGGAATTCCAAGCTCCAGACCAACCTTGCGCACCTCATCCTTGAACAGATCACGCAGCGGCTCGATAATCTCCTTAAAATCTACATAGTCTGGAAGTCCGCCTACATTGTGGTGAGACTTGATCACAGCAGACTCGCCGCCCAGACCGCTCTCAACCACATCCGGATAAATGGTTCCCTGCACCAGGAAATCCACGGTTCCGATCTTCTTTGCCTCTTCCTCAAAAACACGGATAAATTCTTCACCGATGATCTTGCGCTTCCGCTCCGGCTCCTCGACACCTTTCAGCTTTTCATAAAAACGCTCCTGCGCGTTGACACGGATAAAGTTTAGATTGTAAGATCCGGCCGGTCCGAAAATCTCTTCTACTTCATCCCCTTCATTCTTGCGAAGCAGGCCATGGTCCACAAAAACACAGGTAAGCTGCTCACCAACTGCCTTGGACAGCAGGACTGCAGCAACGGAAGAATCCACACCACCCGACAGTGCACAGAGCACGCGGCCGTCTCCCACCTTCTCACGAATTGCTTTGATACTGTTCTCCACAAAAGCATCCATCTTCCAGTCACCGGCACAGCCGCAGACCTCGTACACAAAGTTGGAGAGCATCTTGGTTCCTTCTACCGTATGCAGCACTTCCGGATGGAACTGGATCGCATACAGCTGCTTCTCCACGCACTGAACAGCTGCCACCGGACAGTTATCCGTATGTGCAATGATCTGGAAACCAGGTGCGGCATTCTCAATATAATCATTGTGGCTCATCCAGCAGATGGTCTTCTCAGAAACATTGCCGAAAAGCTTGCTGCTCCTGTCCACCGTCACTTCGATCTTACCATACTCGCGAACCGGTGCCTTGCACACCTTGCCGCCCAGTACATGAGACATCAGCTGCGCACCATAGCAGAGCCCCAGGACCGGAACTCCCAGTTCGAACAACTCTCTGCCGCAGGTTGGCGCTCCTTCTTCGTAGCAGCTGTTCGGACCGCCGGTCAGAATGATGCCCTTCGGATTCATCTCTTTGATCTTCTCAATATCTGTCTTATAGGAATAGATTTCACAATACACATTACATTCACGAACCCGGCGTGCTACCAGCTGGTTGTACTGTCCGCCAAAGTCGATCACGATAATCTTCTCTCTGTTCACAGATCTTCCTCCTGTCAGGTGTCTTCATTATATAACCGATATTATACAAAATTTGATTTTATTATACAAGAGAAATTCTTACGTTTTTTCGCGCAATTCTTAATAATCCATGCGGCACATTGTACTGCCCCTGAGGTCATGATAAAATGGAATCATCAAAAGGAGGGGATATTTATGAGAAAAACACGCTTACTGACTGCTGCCGCGCTGCTTCTCACTGCAGCCGCGGTCACACTGACAGGCTGCGGAGCCGGCAACAAATTTTCCGAAACCGCTGCTGCCGAAACTGCCGCCGCCTCTGCGGACATGGCTTCAGGATTTTCCGCACCCCAGGCCGGCGCACTCGCGAACGGTGCATTTTCCAACACCGAAATTGCACCGGAAGAATCTGGAATGACCGACAGCGCTGACATGGGACTGACCTCGGAAAATACCCTGCAGCCGGTTTCGTCCAATCGCAAGCTGATCCGCAATGTGGACATGTATGTGGAAACCACGGAATTTGACCGGCTGCTGTCATCGCTCCAGACCTCAGTCACCGATCTGGGCGGCTACATCGAGCAATCCAATATTTCCGGCAACAGTATTTCCTCCGGATATGAAAACCGCCGATACGCTTCTCTGACCGTACGGATTCCGTCCGCGAAACTGGATCCGTTTGTCGCTCAGGTCAGTGAACAGGGCAACATAACCAACCGCTCGGAGAATGTGCAGGACGTGACGCTGCAATATTCGGATATCGAAAGCCGCAAGAAGTCTCTGACCATTGAGCAGGAACGGCTCTGGGCACTGCTGGAGAAGGCCGATTCCGTGGACTCGATCATTGCTCTGGAATCCCGACTCTCCGAGATTCGCTACCAGCTGGAATCCTTCGAATCCCAGCTTCGCACTTATGACAATCAGGTGGATTACAGTACGGTATACCTGTCCATCAATGAGGTAAAAGTATTCACTGCGACTGCTCCTGACTCTGTCATGACGCGCATTCAGAAAGGATTTAAACGGAATCTGGAGGGCGTTGCCAATGGAGCAGTCAACTTCCTGGTCTGGTTCATTGCCGGTATTCCTGTATTTGCAGTCCTTGCCGTTGTCATCGCGATCATCACACTGATCATAAGGCTTGTTATTGTCCGTGTCAGACACAGAACTGCCAAACCAGATACTGCTTCCACACCTCCTGAAACATAACACAACAGCGCCGGAACATCTCCCAACGAGATCTTCCGGCGCCCTTACTTTTCACCGATCTTTCGATTCTTCCTCATCCGGTGACTTTCTGAACGCTTCCACATCATGCACCAGAATCTTTACATTCCGGATCAACGTATCAAATGCACCGTAATCATACAGACTGATCCCGATCATCCCCAGCGGCACAGCAATTATCATTCCGGATATTCCATGCAGCTTGAAGCCCAGATACAACAAGATCAGGGTCAGAAGCGGAGGCAGCCCCATAGAGTCGCCGACGATTTTCGGCTGAATGATCTGACGTACCACCTGCGTCAGCACATAAAGCAATGCCATGCCGGCCGCCAGCACATAATTGCCGGAAAACAGTTTGATCAGCGCCCAGGGAATCAGAACGGTTCCTGTTCCGAACATCGGAAGGAAATCCAGAAGCGCAATCAGAATCGATATCGGAAGCGCATAGTCAATCCCCAGTACAAACATTCCAGCCACCAGTATTGCTGCCACAACAAACATGATCTTGAACTGAGCCAGAAAATATCCTCCGATCAGACGTTTCACATCGCTTTTTAAGTAATGATAATAACGCTCCAGCCCGTTCGGCAGATATCGCTTCCAGAATTCAACGATCCGATCCTGCTCCGCTATAAAAAAATAAGAAGACAAAATGGTCACTACCGTATAAACCAGAGCACTCGGAATGCTTTTTGCCACATTTCCGGCCACCTGCACCGTCGGCTCCGCAATCTTCTGTGCCAGCACGCTCAGGGCCTTCCCCACATTGCCGGCAAATTCCCGGATCGACTGCTGAACAGCGGCAGGCACAAGGCGCAGCAGCCGGTCAAACCGCTGCAGGACTCCCTGGATCTCCAGAGCTGCATGGTCATACAGCTCCGGCAGTGCCTTGGCCAGCTGAAATGCCTCGGAGAAAAGCCGTGACAGAATCAGATATCCCAGTCCGATCACACCTGCCAGAACCAAAACCACAATCACTGCCGAGCTGTGTTTTCGGACAATCTTTACCCGCTTTTCCAACCACCGCACCAGAGGATTGGCAATCATGGCGATGATCCATCCAATCACAAACGGAAGAAAGAATCTCAGCAGTTTCGGTCCGAGAACGCATACCACAGCGATCTCCAGAACCGGTACTGCAATATTCAGGAGTACTTTTCCATATTTTTTAACCGTTTCCAACTGTTCACCCGCTTTCCTGTCCTTCTGCCTTGCCCTGCACAATGCTCCGGTTATACACTTCTCAGGTACTTCTCCAGAAATGCAAACAGTTCATCCATCTCCTCATCGGTACCGATGGAAATACGCAGATAATTGTCCAGTCCCGGCTGCCTGAAATACCGCACATAAATCTGGTTGGCGCGCAGTGCCTCAAAGATTTTCTCTGCCGGAACCCGCTCATGCGTCGCGAAAATAAAATTGGACATGGAATCCGGGAAAGAGAAGCCCAGCTTTCTCAGTCGCAGCTTGGAACGTTCCCGTGTTGCAATGATTTTTTTCAACGTTTCCCTGAAATATGCATCATCCTTCACTGCTTCCACGCCGAGAACGATGGACGGCATATTCATCGTGTAGGAGTTATAGGAATACTTGACATCATTCAGCGCACGAATCAGATCCGGATGACCGATGGCATAACCAATACGCATGCCCGCCATGGAACGTGCCTTGCTGAAGGTCTGTACGACCAGCAGATTCTCATATTTCTTCACCAGCTCCAGCGCAGATGTTCCTCCAAAATCAATATACGCTTCATCCACAACCACAACCACATCCTGATTGTGCCGGATGATATCCTCCACCTGCTCAAGCGGTAAAAACAGCCCGGTCGGGGCATTGGGATTCGGGAAGATCACGCCGCCGTTTTCACGGTAATAATCTTTCGGATTGATCCGAAAATCCGCATCAAGTTCCGGCGTTTCATAGGGAATCCGGAACAGATCCGCCCAGACTTTATAAAACGAGTAGGACACATTCGGAAACAAAACCGGCTTCTGAGAATTGAAAAAGGTCATGAATGCCATCGCAATCACATCATCGGATCCGACACCCACAAACACCTGCTCATCTCCCACATGGTAGTATTCCGCCAGACTGTGCACCAGATCGGTCACTGCCGGATCCGGGTATTTGCGGAACCGGTCATAGTCCATCCTTTTCAGTGCGTCCTGCACGCCCGGTGCGGGCGGATATGGATTCTCATTGGTATTCAGTTTGATCAGGCGGTCTCCTTTCGGCTGGTCTCCCGGCACATAGGGTACCACCTTTCTTATATTCGCTTCCCACGCTCTCATGTCAATATCCTCCTGTCTTTTCTTGCCTTTCCCCCGTCAGCCATCTTCCCCGGTCCCTCTCCGGCGGCCTGATTTTACATCAGTCCATATTCCTTCGCCAATGCCTGGAAAGCCGGCAGGGAACGCTCAATCTGCTCATAGGAAACGCAATAAGCAATGCGGACATATCCCGGACATGCAAAAGAGCTTCCCGGTACCAGAAGCAGATTATGCTTCTGCGCCTGGCTGCAGAATTCCTTCTCATCCGCAATCGGAGCTTTCACAAAGAGGTAGAATGCTCCCTCCGGTTTGATGCATGAAAATCCATATTCTTTTAAGCTGTTGTACAGCAGGTTGCGATTGCGGTCATAGGCTGCAAGATTGACCTTAGCATTCTTTTCAATACAGCGTTTGATGACACGCTGCATCAGAGACGGTGCATTGACACAGCCGATCACACGGTTTGCAATAGTAGCTGCCGTCATCACTTCCGCAAAGCTGTTGCATTCGTCCGGAATCACCAGATATCCGATACGCTCGCCCGGAAGAGACAGTGACTTACTGTAGGAATAGCACACTACCGTATCCGCGTAGTACTTCGTCACATAGGGAACCTCCACGCCATCATAGGCCAGTTCCCGATAAGGCTCATCGGAAATAAGTACAATGACAGTTCCGAATTCCTTTTCCTTCTCGCGCAGAATCTCTGCCAGACGTTTCAGCGTCGCATCGGAATACACCACGCCAGTCGGATTGTTCGGAGTATTGATAATCACAGCTTTTGTCTTTGCTGTGATTTTCTGAGCAAATTCATCCAGATTCGGCTGAAAATCCACCGTATTCGGAGAAACCACCACCAGCTTACCGTCATAGTTGCGCACATAATTGCCGTATTCCACGAAATATGGTGCAAATGTAAGAACCTCATCTTCCGGGTCCAGAATGGTTTTCAGGATAATATTCAGTCCGCTGGCAGCTCCTACGGTCATCAAAATGTTGCGCTGCCCGAATCTCGTGCCAAAACGCTCATTCAATGACTGAGCGATCGTTTCCCGCACATCCTCATAACCGGCATTGCTCATGTAGCCATGCACAAACGTCGATTCCTCTTCCTTCAGAATCTCCAGAATCGATTCCTCTACTTCATCCGGCGCCGGTACATTTGGATTACCCAGGCTGAAGTCATAAACATTCTCAGCGCCATAGATTGCGGCCAGCCGCTTGCCCTCTTCGAACATAATGCGGATCACAGAATTATTCTGCACCAGTGGTTTCATTTTCTCAGATATCATCGTTTTGTTCCTCCTTGTAAGTCTGTATCATAATATCAATTCTGATGAATCTACCTTCGATTGGCATTCATACTGTAGTAGACTGCCATCATGCCCGTTACAATCAGATAGAACCAGGTGGTCGTATTGCTGAACCAGGTGGTAAAAAACGACAGCATCAGATATGCCGCCATCTGCGCATACAAAAGATATCCCATCGGATTGCGCATTTCCCTCAGTTTGACTACCAGCAGATAGGCCACAAGCCCCAGCAGGCAGGAAAACAGCAGAACACCGATCCAGCCAAAATCGTAATAGGCATCATAAAACAATGTCAGTGTCGTCAGCTCCTTCTTATCTACATAAATCGGATAATTGATCAGATTTGGGAAGAAAAACTTCAGACCGGACAATGCCCACAGCGGAAACAGGCTTTTCATGCCCATGCTGTGTTCCGGCAAAGCTTCTACCAGACAGTTGAAATTTTCGTAATTGTTGGCAATATACATATACGGCTGTGTAATAAAAATCGGCATTTTCTCCCAGCGCATCTCAAAAATCCCATTCAGATAGGCTACATCATGGCTGCGCGCTATCGTCAGCACCAGATACACCGGAACCATCACCGCCAGAAGCCCGATCAGAAACAGCGGATGAAAGCTTTTCTGCAGAGAAATATACGTAAATGCCGCCAGAACCACTGCAAAAATGAACTGGAACCGTGATACACACAGAATCGGAATCATCAGGGACACCGCTGTCATAATCAGCACTGCCAGAGCGGTCCGCTCTCTTCCCCGTCCCTTTCGCATATGGAAAAACAAAACCGACAGCGACGGAACCAGAACACAGGATACCGTAATATAATGAATACCGGTCAGATGAAACTCCGAGTAGGCATGGGGTACCCCTCGCACCAGAAACGGCACATATCCCAAAACCACTGCCTCCGTAATAAAGCAGATCAGAGAACATCCCGTCACTGCGCAGATCATGTGAAAAACGGGTCTGGGATTGCCCTCGTAGCTTCTCCATCTGCTGTAGTTGTCCTGACCTGATCCATAAAGCCGGACCAGCACCTCAAAAACAATCCGGAATCCGACATAAGCCAGCCCCAGGCAGATCCAGGTCATCAGTGCCCAGTCCCCCTGAAGGCGGCTCAGCTTCAGGCACGCAAGTCCCTGACCGCCCACCCAAAACAGAGAAAACAGCCCTCTCAGATGAATCAGATTCTTCGAACTCCGATACTCTCTGATATACAGCCACAGCGCAGCAGCAATCAGTACTGCGCCTGACAGATAATAAAACTTGAATCTGGCAAGCAGAAAACTCGCCGCATAAGCGATCAGGTATACAATCATGCTCATCCATCCCATCTCCCGTTTTTATATGAAAGGCTGCCACAAATCCATGCGGCAGCCAGATTTTCATAATACTTTACTCAAGACCTGCAATAAATGCTCTCATATATTCTTCCACTTCTTTTGTCGTAGCAAAACTCATTGCCTGATCTGCCACAGCCTGCAGCTCCTCGGTACTGAAATTGGTAATCAGCTTTCTGGAGTACAGGATCGAGGACGCACTCATGCTGAACTCATTCAGACCGAATGCCAGAAGAAGCGGGATCATCATCGGATCACTTGCCGCCTCACCGCACATACCAACCATAATGCCTGCCTCACGGCCGCAGGTGATGATGTGCTTGATACTGCGCAGAACCGCCGGGTTGAAGGTGGAATACAGATAGGAAATCTTATCATTACCGCGGTCAACCGACATGGTATACTGCGTCAGATCGTTCGTACCGATACTGAAGAAATCCACTTCCTTCGCAAAGATATCCGCAATCAGAGAGGCTGCCGCGGTCTCTACCATGATACCAATCTGGATGTCCTTATTGTACGCAATTCCCTTCTCATCCAGTTCAGCCATAAGCTCAGCTGCCAGTTCCTTTACTGCACGGTACTCGTCGATGCAGGTAACCAGAGGAACCATGATCTTGATATTGCCGTAAGCGCTGGCACGCAGCAGTGCACGCAGCTGCGGTTTATAGATATCATCCTTACGGTCCAGACAGAGACGGATCGCACGGTAACCCAGGAACGGGTTCTCATCCTTCTCCAGACCCATATACGGAATCTCCTTATCTCCACCGATATCCAGCGTACGGATAATCACAGGCTTGCCCTTCAGAGCCTCTGCTACAGCCTTGTATGCTTCAAACTGCTCATCCTCGGTCGGCATCGCGGTACGATCATCCATAAACAGGAATTCCGTACGGAACAGACCCACGCCCTCACCGTCATACTGCAGAACTTTCTCCACATCCTCCGGTTTGCCGATGTTTGCAACCAGCTCTACATGAACGCCATCCTTCGTAATCGTCGGCTTGCCGATGTACTGCTCCAGTTCTTTTTTATCTTTCAGGAATTTCTCACGCTTTGCAGCAAACTCTGCTGCCACGTCAGCATCCGGATTTACATAAACAACACCAGCAGAACCATCCAGAACCACCTGATCCCCATTCTTCACATGGCTCATGAAATCATTCACCGCAACGACTGCCGGAATCTCCAGGGCTCTCGCCAGAATCGCACTGTGTGAAGTCTTGCCGCCCAGCTCGGTAACAATACCGGTTACATTTGCCGGATTGATGCCTGCAGTCATAGACGGAGTCAGATCTTTTGCCACCAGAATGCTTCCTGCCGGGAGAGATGCGATATCTACCGACTCCAGTCCAAGCAGTACTCTCTGCATACGTGCCTTGATATCATTCATATCCGTTGCACGCTGCTGCATCAGCTCGTCCTCCATGGATGCGAATACAGATGCATACATGCTGCACACCTGCTCGATCGCATATTCACTGCAAATCTTTTCATTGGAAATCGTGTTCTCGATTTCACCGGTCAGCATCGGATCCATCAAAAGCATCAGATGTCCCTGCAGAATCTCCGCCTCTTTCTCCCCTACTCTGGTCGCAAGATCTGCTGCAAGTGCCTCGGTGTCCTTCATCGTCTTGTCGAGCGCTCCCTTAAAACGTTCAACCTCTGCTGCTTCATCCTCAACAGTTTCCCGTCTGATCACCAGTTCTGCTTCTTCCACAATAACGGCTGTTCCGATACCAATGCCTGCAGAAGCACTTGTTCCCTTATACATTGCTTTGTCCTCCTTATTAATTACTTATATATAACTATCCGGTTCCACGCTCCTGATGACTCTGTAAGCCACACCAGGAAGCAGCGTCCCCGGGCAATTACCTCTCCTCTGCGCAGTCTGCCTTATTCACCCAGGCCGCTTTCCACCAGGCGAATCATTGCATCCAATGCCTCCTGTTCATCCGGTCCTTCACAGACAAACTCTATTTCATCTCCGCACTTTATGCATGCACCCAGCACACTCAAAACACTCTTCGCATTCGTCAGAGCATTTTTCGCCCGGAACTTCACAGACGCCTTGTATTTGATTGCTTCGTTGCAGAGCATTCCGGTCGGCCTCAGATGAAGACCGGATACATTTCTGATTGTAATTTTTGCGCTAACCACATTATCCCTCTTTCTTTCAGTCGGCAGAACCACTCTCTGATTCCGCCATCTCACCCTGGCCCGTTGCCTGGTCTGTATCTGTCCCCGAGCCGGTACCCTCATTGGCTTTTGTCGCTTCCTCCGACGGCTGCACAGCAGCTCCGGGAGCTTCCGTTACAATTCCATTCCGGTTTGTCACATCAATCTGGAATGGTTCTACAGACAAAATGGTAAATACATCGCTGTCTGCAAACTGCAGGCTCCCTGTATGCGGCCCAACCGCGAGTCCTGACAAATCCACATATGCATTCAGATCTGCACCGTCCAGCACGGCCAGATCATCCTCCAGTCCCTGCACCGTCACCTTGATCCGCGCCGGCAGGAACCGGTAATTATATTCCTCAGAAGCATTGACCAGTTCAACGTCGCGTGATGAAATATCAACTTCCCTGTTGACCAGCTTCTCAACCTTCAAAAGAACCCCGATTTCCGGAGATACGGCCCCTGCAAGCTCCACGCCCTCCGGCAGGAATTCTCGGATATCCACTTTCACAAGCTTATCCGCTGTCGCCCCGCTGATATTCAGCTCCGACGCGGGAATGGTTACTTTGTTTAACGAAGCCAGATTGGACTTCAGCCCCGTCACGGAAATACTTTTTGTCTCACACTCGACACCCGTGTATCGATAGCCGGAAGCTACCGTTCCGGACACTTCAAAATCAAGCGGCAGTTCTTTCACTTTGTTAACCGTGACATAATACGCCACCTCAGAAGTATTGACCTGAATCCGGTCACTGATTTCCAGCGCATTTCCGTTGGCATCATAAAACACCGGCTTTGTCACACCCTGCCTGTCTTCCATCGCCTCTGTCAGATCAATCTCAACACCGGCATAACTGATCAGTCCCACTTTGGAGACCGGCCCCTGCACCGTGATGGACGACGGAGTCAGTGCAATGTTATTCACCGCATATCCATCGGCCGCCTTTCCTTTCGGTGCTGCCGCCAGATCAAATACCTTCGTCTGCAGCTCTTCCGTCAGAACCCGGACCACACCCGGCTTGGCTTCTGCCACACTGATCAGTTCTTTATTGTTCAAGACCTCAATCTTCACCTGAACCGAACCGGTCACATCATACAGCTCTGCCAGATCCACATAAGCGCGAAAATCGGATGGCCGAATCTTGTATTCATCACGGGTACGGACATCAAAATAAACCGTCACGGTACTCTTCCCGTTGATCTCATAGGTTCTCCCGGCATCTGTCAGCACCTGTTCATTCTCAATCTCCAACGGTACTTCCCGTTTGCCGACAATCTCCGGATTCGACAGATTCACAACCGTCAGCCAGATCAGAAATGCCAAAAAGACAGAAAGAATTTTCAGTCTCAGATTATTAATTCCTTTCATTCTTCTTTCTTCCCTTCCAAATCTTGAACCGGGTATTTCCGGTCTCCTCCTGCTCCTCCATTCTGGCAAGAGCCCTGCGCAGGCTTTCCGCATCACTGATCTTCTGGAGCGAACCTCCTTCTACCAGGGATACACGCCCGGTCTCCTCCGAAACAACCACTGTCAGGCTGTCCGTCACTTCGCTGATGCCCACCGCCGCGCGATGCCGCGTTCCCAGATCCTTGCTGATCATCATGTTGTCGGACAACGGCAGATAACAGGTTGCCGCAGTGACACGATTGCCTCGAATCACCACTGCACCATCATGAAGCGGAGTGTTATGTTCGAATATATTGATTAACAGCTGGCTGCTGACCACGCCGTTGATTTCAATTCCGGTTCGTTCAATCTCACGGAGAGAAACCTTGCGCTCAATCACTATCAGAGCACCGGTTTTCACCTTCGCCATTTCAAAGACAGCCCGCACAATCTCATTGACGGTGCGCTCCGTAAATGCCTGATTCTCTCCCACGTCACTGACAGAAAAAATGTCAGAAATCAGGTTCTTGTTGCCCAGCTGTTCCAGTGCATTCCGCAGTTCCGGCTGAAAAATAACAATCACTGCCAGCACTGCGATACTGGCTGTACGCTCCAGAATCCAGAGGATGGTATCAAAATGACAGATCGCCGCAATCACTGCAAATGCAAGAATCATGACGATTCCCTTCAACAATGTCCATGCCCTGGTATTCTTGGTCCAAAGAAGGATCTCATAAACCAGGAATGCAATGATGCCGATCTCTATTAAATTTCCCAATCCTATTCTTGGCAAAAATGAAAGCCAGGAACCGATCCCCTGAAAAAATGCTCCCATATTCTGGAAGATGCCCGTCATAGCTGTGCCCCACTTTCCTGCTTACTTGGCCCGGTGCCCGGACGTCTCCTTTGACCCGCGCCGAACCTTTTCCGGATTGTTGATGCGCTGAACCTTCACATCCGGCTTCGATACCACGATCTTCGGTACCGCTTTTACATAATAAACATAATCATCATCTTCAAACTGTGTATATTCCGTTCTGGTATAATCTACTGCGAAGACAAGGAAATGATACAGTCCCGCAATAACCACGGAGACTGCCACACCTGCAATCAGTTCCACAATCGGAACAGTCACATCAAACAGATAATCTCCGACAAATATCATAGCCAGCTGAGCCACCATGCCGGCAACAATCGCAATCACCCATGCATAATCCACCGACAGGGTCCGAATCACGTATACCACCAGAATTCCGACAAAGCACGCCAGAATCATAACCAGCATGGCCTTATTGGACATAATCGCACGAATAATCTGGACAAATTTCTGGGTGATATCCACAGAAGCGTCATTCGTCAGAGGCCCCGCATTCTGCTTTACATAGAGCAGAATATAATAAATCATCGTTCCGCATCCGACCGGAATAATCGCAATCACTCTGCCGGAAAGCCCGGCAAGTACCGGAATCACAAACGGAATCTTCATAAAAAACGCAATGGGCGTCAGTACCAGCCAATAACTGTCTCCCGGCTGAAAACCGTAATACAGCAAGGTAATCAGAATCAGGATTACTGCTGTCACAAGTGCGATCTCCGCAGAAACAGCATAAAGATGCACAACCATCACTGCTGCCAGCAAAAAACTGATGGCACTGTATGGCAGAAATGCGCACAGAAGCGCCAGTGCGGGCGCAACGTATACTTCCTTCAGAACTGCCATAAAACCAATATTTGTGTTCAGAAGATATAAAGCCGTAAAACTGAAGAAAAACCGGATCACTCCATCAACCAGTACTGCATATTTCCCATAGAAGGACTTCAGCCTTTCTTTAAGTACGAGTAACATCATCACGACGACTGCCCTCCTTTGTCAGTTCTTTTGCCCGGTTCTGAAACTCATATCGTTTTTCGAGCCGCTTCAGCTTCGCCAGATATACCTTCATACCACGCTTGGCATATTCATAGCGTCTGCGGTAAACCGCAATCGTAATCAGCTGATAGATCACCAGGCCTGAGAGATAAAGAAGGACTGCCTTTCTCCCCTCTACCGCCAGCGTATCCAGATTCACTATATTCAGGATCTGCTCCATATTATAAAGAATCCAGATCAGCATACAGAGAATATAGCAGACTGTATAGGAGAGAAAGGACCGTATCATACGGCTGCTGACGTAATCGCCCTGGAAATAACGGTTAACAGGGAAGATATCCTTACCTCCCCTTTTTTCGAACGTGGCAATTTCATTCATCAGTTTAATCTTGTCTTCGTTCAGCATACGCGCCCTTCCTCTTGCATAACTCATATCACTTTAGTATAACATAAATATCAATCCTATGCTACACTTCATCATATATTTTTTGCAGATACGCCACATCCCGGTGGTAACGATCCGGTCTGGAATTCTCCAGCAGCATGGTGATATACGGTTTTTCCTTCTTCGCCCAGGCAAGCACCTGCTCATAATGGAAAAGTCCGTCTCCCACATGCTCAAACTTCGGTTCGCCGTTCTCCATGCGGAAATCCTTGATGTGCATCATCGTAATCCGGTCTCCGTACAGCGACAGAGCACGTCCGATCACAGCTTCCTGGTTCTGACAATCCTCGGCACGGATCAGATTCACCGGATCCAGAATCGCCTCCACATTCGGAGAATCTATGTCATCCAGGAAACGTTTCATCATCTCCGGACTGTACAGTGTATGATCATGCACAGCCTCCACACCGACAATCACGCCCAACTTTTCGGCGGCGTCCACAATCTCACACATACTCTTAAGCAGAAGCTGGTAACACTTCTCCGTATAAGTTTCCGGTACCACTTTAAAATCCGTATTGTACCGCCCGGTCTCCGTTCCGACCATATCTGCCCCGATGATCTTCGCATATTTCAGGTGCTCAATAAACTTTGCCACAGCAGCCTTCCGCTTCTGCTCATCCGGATCGGTCGGATTGATATAACAGCCCAGAATCGCCACGTGCATATCGCGCTCCTTCAGCTTATCCGCAATCATGTGAGCAAAGCCCGGAGAATAATGACCTGCCGAAAAATCATATCCTGCAATTGACTTGCCAAACGCCAGCTGAATCTGATGAATGTTGTTGGATTTTACCGTATCCAGAACCGTATCAATGTCCCCTTTCGGACAAATGTCATGACAGCGCATTCCAAAATTCATATTACTGTTTCCCCTTTCTGAGCTTTCAATAGAATCAGTTTCAGTATAACACAAAAAACCCGCCATGAAAACATGGCGGGCTAAAATCATTCAGCTCATTTTTTATTCATCTACACTGTAGTTCGGAGCTTCCTTGGTGATATGAATATCATGCGGATGGCTTTCCTTTAAGGAAGCAGCGGAAATCTTCACAAATCTTCCGGTATTCTGCAGAGTCGGGATATCCGGAGCACCGCAGTACCCCATACCGGAACGCAGTCCGCCCAGCATCTGGAATACCGTATCTTCTACAGTTCCCTTGTATGCAACACGTCCTTCCACGCCTTCCGGAACCAGTTTCTTCGCATCTGACTGGAAATAGCGATCCTTGCTTCCGTTTTCCATAGCTGCAATGGATCCCATACCACGGTAAACCTTGTATTTTCTTCCCTGATACAGTTCAAAAGCTCCCGGGCTCTCATCACACCCTGCAAGCATGCTTCCCATCATACATACGTTGCCGCCTGCCGCGATCGCCTTGGTAATATCGCCGGAATACTTGATACCGCCGTCTGCGATAATCGGAATACCATATTCCTTTGCCACTGCATAGCAGTCCATAACTGCGGTAATCTGCGGAACACCGATACCTGCAACGACACGGGTCGTACAAATGGATCCCGGTCCGATACCAACCTTAACAGCATCTACACCCGCCTCAATCAAAGCCTTTGTTGCTTCACCGGTCGCTACATTTCCTGCGATCACCTGCAGATCCGGATATTTTTCCTTGATCATTCTCACGCAGCGCAGCACGTTCTCAGAATGTCCATGAGCAGAATCCAGAACCACTACGTCAACCTTCGCGTCTACCAGCGCACTGACACGATCCAGAACATTGGCGGTAATACCAACAGCGGCGCCGCACAGCAGGCGTCCCTGGCTGTCCTTTGCAGAAAGCGGATACTTGATCTGCTTTTCAATATCCTTGATTGTAATCAGGCCCTTCAGGTTAAAGTCATCATCCACGATCGGCAGCTTCTCGACTCTTGCCTTCGCCAGAATCTTCTTTGCCTCCATCAGGGTAATGCCCTCTTTCGCGGTCACCAGATTCTTGGAGGTCATGCACTCTTTGATCTTCTTGCTGTAGTCCTCCTCGAACTTCAGATCACGGTTGGTGATGATTCCGACCAGCTTGCGGCCCTCGGTAATCGGCACACCGGAAATACGGAACTTGCCCATCAGATCATTGGCATCTTTCAGGGTATGCTCCGGAGAGAGGAAAAACGGATCTGTGATAACACCGTTCTCCGAACGTTTTACTTTATCCACCTCATCAGCCTGAGCCTCAATCGTCATATTTTTATGAATGATACCGATACCACCCTGACGAGCCATGGCAATTGCCATGCGATGCTCTGTAACCGTATCCATACCGGCACTCATCAGCGGAATATTCAGCTTGATTTTCTTGGTCAGATAGGTGGTCAGATCAACCTGGTTCGGGATAACCTGAGAATAGGACGGAACAAGCAGCACGTCGTCAAATGTGATACCTTCGCCAATAATTGTACCCATTAGTTTTTCCTCACTTTCCTTCTTCATTTATTAGTATTTTTAATACCATAGTATTTATTAGTTACTTAGTCTAGCAAATTTCTGTCCGCTTGTCAAATACATTTTTCAACTGTTTTTCCCATAAAAACTCCGTACTACTGCACAACCTTCCGCGGCGACGTCTGGCGAAAACACTGCAGCATCTTATCACTCGGTTCAAAAATCATTTTATAATTGTCACCACCGGACTGAATGATCGCCGTATAGGTTTTGACACCTGCCTGCTGTGAAGAGAAATCCAGAACCTTCTGATTCTGGAACCTGTAATCATTCAGCACATAGGAGTCTGACGGAGCGATGATCTGAATTTCTTCCATGGAACACTCAAATGCCTTCCTGCGCTTGGCTCTTCCAAGAATTTTATCAACGGAAAGCTGCCCGGTTACGAACAGATATTCGAACTCCACCCGCGTATTGCGATAGGAAAGGTAGGTCACAAAGCCGACCAGAAACATCAGTATAACGGCCAGCACATTGGTCGTCAATGCAAGAAAAACTGTGATCAGGGTAGCCACGCTCAATACAGCATTCAGAACATATGCATAAGCGGGCGTTTTGCGTTTTACGAGGAACTCTGCGTAGGTTTCATTCATAGGGCTGACTCCTTTTCTCTTGTATGTTTCATTTTTTCCAGATGCGCAAGCAGCCCACCGCAGGGACATCTGTCCGTCATTGTCGGACAGATGTCCCTGCAGCGAGCTACTTTCATTTCAGGCTGCTGCCTGTTACATCATTCCCATTCCGCCGCCTGCTGGCATAGCCGGGGTTTCTTCTTTGATGTTTGCCACTACGGACTCTGTAGTCAGCAGAGTAGAAGCAACGCTGGTTGCATTCTGCAGTGCGCTTCTGGTAACCTTTGCCGGATCCAGAATACCTGCCTTAATCATATCAACATACTCCTCATTGTATGCATCGAAGCCGGTACCTACCGGAGCTTCCTTCACCTTGTTGATGATAACAGCACCTTCCAGGCCTGCATTTGCTGCGATATGGAACAGCGGAGCTTCCATTGCTTTCAGAATGATCTGACCACCGGTCTTCTCATCACCTTCCAGAGCATCCACAACTGCCTTGATCTCCTGTGTTGCGTGAACATATGCGGAACCGCCGCCTGCGATGATACCCTCTTCTACAGCTGCCTTTGCTGCGGACAGAGCATCCTCCATGCGAAGCTTAGCTTCCTTCATCTCGGTTTCGGTCGCTGCGCCGACACGGATTACAGCTACGCCGCCTGCCAGTTTTGCAAGTCTCTCCTGTAATTTCTCTTTGTCGAACTCGGAAGTGGTCTCTTCCATCTGTGCACGGATCTGTGCGACTCTTGCACTGATTTCCGCCTTATCTCAGCAGCCATCCACAATGATGGTATTCTCTTTCTGAACCTTAACGGATTTTGCACGGCCAAGCTGATCCATGGTGGTATTCTTCAGTTCCAGACCCAGTTCCTCAGAAATCACGGTACCGCCGGTCAGGATTGCGATATCCTTCAGCATCTCTTTTCTTCTGTCGCCATAGCCAGGTGCCTTCACACCAACTACGGTAAATGTGCCTCTTAACTTGTTCACGATCAGAGTGGTCAGCGCCTCACCCTCGATATCCTCTGCAATGATCAGCAGCTTGGAACCGGACTGGACAATCTGCTCCAGAACCGGCAGGATCTCCTGAATATTGGAAATCTTCTTGTCCGTAATCAGAATGTATGGATCATCCAGGTTTGCTTCCATCTTATCCATATCGGTGCACATATAAGCAGAAACATAACCACGGTCAAACTGCATACCTTCAACCAGATCCAGCTCGGTCTTCATGGTCTTGGACTCCTCGATGGTGATTACGCCGTCTTTGGAAACCTTCTCCATAGCTTCTGCTACCATCTCACCAACTTCGTCATCTGCTGCCGAAATTGCTGCAACTCTTGCAATGCTGTCTCTTCCGCTGATCGGCTGGCTCATCTTTGCGATTGCCTCCACAGCCGCCTCTGTTGCTTTCTTCATACCCTTTCTCAGGACGATCGGGTTCGCACCTGCTGCCAGGTTCTTCATACCTTCGTTGATCATGGCCTGTGCCAGAACCGTAGCGGTGGTAGTACCATCACCAGCCACATCATTGGTCTTGGTAGCAACTTCCTTAAGCAACTGAGCGCCCATATTTTCAAACGGATCTTCCAGCTCGATCTCCTTTGCGATCGTCACGCCGTCGTTGGTGATCAGCGGAGCACCGAAGGACTTATCCAGAACTACGTTTCTGCCTTTCGGTCCAAGAGTTACTCTTACAGTATCTGCAAGCTGATTTACACCTGCTTCCAGAGCTTTTCTGGCTTCTACGCCATATTTAATCTGTTTTGCCATCGTTTCATTCCTCCAAAAATTTATTATTTATTCGATTACAGCAAGAATATCACTCTGTTTTACAACAATGAGCTTCTCGCCCTCAACCTCAACTTCAGTTCCGCTGTATTTGGAATAGATCACCTGATCGCCTTCCTTCACCTGCATGGTGATCTCCTTGCCGTCTACCACTCCGCCAGGTCCTACAGCGATCACTTCTGCCTGCTGCGGCTTCTCCTTTGCCTGCCCCGGTAATACGATGCCTGACTTGGTGGTCTCTTCTGCTACCAGCTGTTTCAAAACAACCCGGTCAAATAACGGTACTAACTTCATGGATGATTCCTCCTTGTTCTATTCTTCTTTTTTCCTTTATACCTGCTTCAAACAGGTCCAGATCGCTTTCAAGGAATCCCTGAAAGTTCCTCTTTTGATTTACATTACCATTTATACCACGAGTTGTTAGCACTGTCAAGTGTCGAGTGCTAATTTTATAAATTTTTTATCCTTGTCCCCTTTCTTTTTTTTTGTATTCGTATTACAATACATTCAACAGCAATGAACAGGAAGGAGTGTTTACTATGGGTAAGAAGGGGTTTGGAAAGTTTGTTGCTCTGGCTACGATCGCCGGTGCAGCCGCAGCTGGTATTTCCTACTTCAGGAAATATCAGTCTTTTAACAAAGAGCTGGATGAGGATTTCCATGATTTCGAAGATGAAGACGATGCACCGCTTCCGGACAGCACGATGACCCGCAACTATGTCTCCCTGCATGCGAACAAGGATGAGCTTCTGGTCGCTGCCAGTGATATGCTGGATGCTGCCAGAGACGTTGCCGGTGCTGCCAGGAACGTGATCAAGGACGCTGCTGCCATCGCGGCAGATACCACCAGAGAAGCAGTGAAAGTTGCCAGTGAGAATGCCGCGGCAGCCAAGAATTCTTTCAGACATTCTGTCAAGGAAGCGGCAGAGGACGTGGAAGATCTGGCAGAAGAAGCTGTCGACACAGCAGAGGACGCTGCGGAAGCTGTGAAAGAAGCCGTGGAAGAGGTCATGGAAGAGACCACGGAACCGGAGGAAACCGAAGCGGAAGAACCGGTGGAAACCGAAGCAGAAGAAGCTTCTACCGTGATTACCGAAGACGCTGAGAATGAGTAAGATCCCGTTTCAGACGCAAAATGCGCAGAGCGACAACCGCCTGCGCATTTTTCATGCCATTTTCCTGATTTCTTTATTTACTCAGAAATTTCATTGCATCCACCAGAGCCTGAGCTCCCATCCGAATTTTCTCTTCATCCAGGCTTGCATAGCCCAGAATGATTGTGGCCGGACGCTGATTGTGCTCGGGATGAATAAAATAATTGCTGAATCCATACACCTTCACGCCTGCCCGTTTTGCAGTTTCAATCAGTTCCTGCTCACTCCGCCCGCCTCGGCTGGTCAGAAGAATATGAAGCCCCGCATTCTCGCCATGAATCACAAATTCCTTCTCCAGCGGCCGGATCGCAGCCAGAAGCGCATCATGCTTTGCTTTATAAATTCCTCGCATCCGATTTAAATGCCGTTCGAAATATCCCTGCGCAAGAAACTGATACAGGATATTCTGATCGATGCGAGACACCGTCGACGCATAGAAGCCGGCTTTCTTCCGATACCGGTGCAGAAGCTCCGGCGGAAGAACCAGATAGCTGACACGAATCGCCGGTGCAATGCACTTGGAGAAGGTCCCCAGGTAAATCACCTTGCCCAGACGATCCATCCCCTGCAGCGCCGGGATCGGTTTGCCCTTGTAGCGGAATTCACTGTCGTAATCATCTTCAATCAGATATCGCTCCGTTCCGGACGCCGCCCATCTGAGAAGCTCCTGCCTTCGAGCCACCGGCATCACGATACCGGTCGGAAAATGGTGCGACGGCATCACATATGCCACATCCGCGCCGCTCTCTTCCAGCATGGCAGGGTTCATCCCATACTGATCCATTTCCACAGAACGCACCTGATAATTCAGACTTTCAAAAATACGATATGCCTGCTTGTAAGTCGGATTCTCCATGGCAATCCGGTGTCCCATGCCCAGCACCTGAGAAAGCAGCATCAGCAGATATTCACTTCCCGCACCTACAATAATCTGCTCCGGGCTGCAGTTCACCCCTCGTGCAGAATGCAGATAACTGCGGATGGCCTCACGAAATCCCGGCTCCCCCTGCGGATTGCCGGAATGAAACATCTCACGGTTGTCATCTACCAGCGTATTGCGGCTCAGCTTCCGCCAGGTATTGTAAGGGAAGCTCTCCAGATCGATTCCACGCGGAGAAAAATCCACCAGACAGTCTGAAGCAGACGGTTCACTGGTCTCCATCGCATCAGCCGATTCCGGCCCCAGCTCCACCAGTTCTTCCATCTGCATCACAAAATACCCTCTGCACGGTCTGGCTTCGATATATCCTTCCGCAAGCAGCTGCTCATAAGCCAGCTGGGTCGTACTGCGGCTGACCTTCAGGTGCTCTGCAAGCACACGCGTAGAAGGCAGCCTGTCCTCCGCGATCAGGCTGCCGCTGCGAATCTCGTTTCGAATATACGAATAAATCTGTTCATACAACGGTTTCGAGGACTGTGCGTCCAATGGGATCAAAAGCTCCATCATCTTTATTTCTGAATCTTGAAAGAGCTCTTCAGAGACACAA
>JALFHZ010000050.1 GCA_022776445.1 Lachnospiraceae bacterium | reverse complement strand
CATTCGTCTTCTACTCTATCGCCATCTTTGTTGTAGAAATACCACTGTCCATCTTCCTCAACCCAGCCGGTAGCTGCGAAGGAGGTCATGGAAGCGCCGATAGCTAACAGAGCTGCTGCAGATGCAACTGCAACCATTTTTGTCTGCTTTCTCATAATAAATGCACTCTCCTTTTTAATTTTTTGAAATTCCTTTTTGAAATTCCTTAATTGCATTACGAGGTCATTATACTTCGAATAAGGTAAATTATTGGCCTTGGCAATTCGGAGAGAATCTGAAAAAAACAGCAGAAAAAAAGCACCATCCGGCTGCAAAAATGTCTTTGCAGCACGAACAGTGCCTGTCACTTCTCACAATTTATCGATAGCTTTAACTTCCGAACGGAAGAATTGTAGGTACCGAGGTTTCAACGGGAGTTTCAGCTGCGGATTCTGTCTCCGAAACGACTTCCCGGCAGACACCGGACGCATCCACCTGATATGCTACGCCATCGACTGTGATCTGTGTATTTGCAAACATGATGCCATTTTCCGGATTCAGGTAGTACCATGCGCTGTCGTCACCTACCCAGCCGGTCCGCATGGAACCGTCACCGCCAAAGTAATACCAGCAATCTCCGATCTGCTGCCAGCCCGTCCGCATAGCACCGGAATTGTGAAGATAATACCATTTGCCGCCATCCTGCAGAAGACCGGTATCCATGATTCCGGAAGCGTTAATATGATACCAGGTTCCGGTATCCTGAATCCAGCCGGTCTGCATGGCACCGTCCTTGCCGAAATAACACCATCCGTCCGACGACTGCAGCCATCCGACGGTCATCCGGCCGGAATTTTCATCCAGATGATAGGTAAGACCATTCTGCGTCAGCCATCCGGTGGAAGCCTGTCCCTCCGCATTCATGTAGAACCATCCGGTTCCATCCTGAATCCAGGTATTTTTCTGCATGACATAATCCTGATAATAATAAGTCTTATCGCCGATGGTTCTCCACAGATTGGCCGGAAGTTTTCCAGAAAAATCCTTGTATTGGAAGTCGATATCCACATTGCCGGTGATTCCGTCCACAGCACCGGTACTGGTAGCCTGCCACATCACCGGGTTTTCAAAATCATGTTTCATTTCATAACGCGCAACCCACACGTCGTACTTGAGCTGGGACAAATCGATCCGATTGGCCAGCCAGTAATCATTGGCATAGACCAGAGGATAATAGCCTGCATCTTCAATCTTTTTGCAGAATGCGTTGATCATCGCTGTCACCTCAGAAGGGGAAAGCGATGTCTGCGAACTGTCTTCGATATCGAAAGCAACCGGATAGGAAATCGGGTAGTCTTTGATCAGATCCAAAATGAAATCAGCTTCCGCTTCGGCTTCTTCTACTGTCATAGCATAAGAATACAGATATGCACCGAGCTTCAGCCCGGCATCGGCTGCTCCTTCTGCATTATCCCGGAATCTGGGATCTACTTCGCCTTTATAGCGGGTTCCGAGCATTACAAAAGATATATCATCCCGAGCAACGCGTTTCCAGTCGATGTCTCCCTGCCAGTGTGACGTGTCAATGCCTCTTGCTATAATGCCGCTGATGGCAGTGCCATCCAGAAGCTGATATGTACCTTCGCCAATCCGGGTATGTGTGCTGGCTGCCATGGAAGAGATCCTTCCATATGGATGCCCGGGGAACGGAAGTCCGGTAAGAGTCAGGCTCAGAGCCAGAACAGAAGTCAGCGTAAATGACGCCGTCTGTCGCAGCAGGCGTTTCCTTTTGTATAGGTTCATCATGTAGTAATGCCATCCTTTCTGTCAATAATGATGAATTCGTCTGTTTTAGGGTATAGAAAAGGCCCTAACCTTTTTGAAAGAGGTTAAAGCCTTTAAAAATCAGGTTAGTCTTTATGGGCGCGGTCCACTGGTTTGTCCAGGCTGCAGGCTGGTATCAGAAGAACCTCCCGGAGTGGAAGATGTTGACGGATAGCTGCTTGTACCGCCAGGACCATTGGTGGAATTGCTGGAACCACTGTTCACGACACCCGGACCATAATTGCTGTAATCCGTCGTATTGCCGGTTGTCGAGGTGCTGCCGGAAGAACCGGATCCAGGAGTAGATGCACTCGTCGTATTGCCATTGTACACATTACTGCTGGAAACATTCGTATTGCATACGCCATTGGAAGCGAACTGATAAGTAACACCATCAATCGTACGGGCAGTACCTGCAACCATCTTGCCATCTGCAGGATCCAGATAATAATAAGAACCATTGGTCTGAATCCATCCGGTCAGCATATGTCCGGAATTATTAAAATAGTAATAGGAACCATCGATCTGCTTCCATGCGGTAGACATAATACCACTGGACGGATCCATGTAATACTTGTTTGTACCGTCACTCAGCCATCCGGTGAGCATCTTTCCGTCGGTGTGGAAATAGTAGTAGTTGCCGTTGATCTGCTGCCATCCGGTCATCATTTTGCCGTCAGTACCGAAGATATACCAGCTGCCGTCAATCTCCATAGAAGTATTTACCGCGCATTTGCCATCGGATGGATTGAAGTAATACCATGCGTTATCCATCTGCCGCCATCCGGTACCCATAGAACCGTCACCGCGCATGTAGTAATAATCATCACCGATCTTCAGCCAGCCCTTCACCATCGTGCCGTCATTCAATGTATAATACCACTTGCCGCCATCCTCGACCCATCCGGTAGCCATCAGACCATTGCCCTTGAAATAGTACCAGTTGTCATTGATCTGCTTCCAGCCGACCGACATCTGACCAGTAGAAAGATCCATGTAATAATAACCATCCGATGTATTGATCCAGCCCTTATGCAGAGAACCGTCGGAATCATAATAAACATAGGTACTGCCGTTCTGAACCCATCCGGTTGCTGCAAAAGCAGTAAAGCTGGAAGCCAGAGTCATAGCACCCATCATACCGGCAAAAAGAACCGGAGCCAAGCGACGTTTGCTTCTCATCAAAAATTCCTCCTCATGTATGTCAAAAATTATTTTTATCTGAGATTCATTATAGCACACTCTCTGACAGAATTGATAACATTTTTATTACAATTTACATAAAGAATTTATTTTCTTATAGTAGCGTTTTGCATAACGATACATAATCAGAGTATACTCCCCGAACGGTTCGCCGACCGCGCTTTTATAAATTGCCCAGAGACTCCACAGGAATCCGCCGAGTGCAATATAGCTGTAAACAACTACCCGTTCCTCCTCTGTTGCTTCGCCTCCAAAATAAATCTGCATCAGATGCTCCACATCTTCATCATTATAATATGAATAAATGGCACACATACTTACGTCAATCAGGTGATCACACATACCTGCGTACTCCCAGTCAATCAGACGTACAGAGCCATCCGGCAAAAACAGAAAATTATCCGCAACACTGTCCACGTGTGCCAGGGATTTTGGACGGTTCAGCGCATCCAGATGATCCATCAGCTCATCCATCCAGCCACGAACCATGTCATAATCTTCAAATAAGGTGCCTCCGTGAGAAGTGCACAGCCGTTCATAAAAAGAGATTCGTTCCCGAATATCAAAGTCATGTTCCACGGTAATATCCGATGCGTGCAGACGATGCAGCTGTTGCATGCAGGCAGCTACATCCTCCCAGGAGTCTGCACGGGAATTGCGCGCACCTTCGTAGTATTCCGATATTTTGTATCCCGTGCGTCCATTCATATAAATAATATGTTCCGACAGATTCAAAGGTGCGATTGCCTTGTACACATCAGCCTCTTCCTGGCGGTTGATCAGGAGTTCCGTGCCAGGTCCCGGAATCCGGCAGATATAATGTCTGCCGTCTACCTGAAACAGGAAAGATTTGTTCGTCATGCCGGATTTCAGACACCGGATATCATGAATCTCCGATTCCGGAATTTTGAATACTTCAGAAACAAGCTCCAGTGCCTTGTTGTCTGAGTGATTCTGGTAGCGCGGGTCGAAGAGACGCAGTTCTTCCAGATTCTCGAATTCGTACACCTGATCTTCCGGCTGGCGGTTGATATCCATCTCCAGCTCAGACAGACAGTCGATCAGAACATTTTCCCAGTACAGCTGCTCCGTACCGGGTGTGTGATAATACGTATCCAGGGCAGGCAGAAATGCTTCCGAAAATTCCTTTGAAAAGAATACGGGACCATACATAACCCAGGAATCCCGTCCGCCGATCTGTACACCAGTAATGCGTCCTTTCTTATTATAGGAGAGACACCATTCTTTTGTATCTCCATGCATGAACACCGAAGAATACCATGCTCCGCATTCGAAAGCATGGAACATATTGTTCCGCATCCAGTTGTCTGAAGAGAGGACATACATGTTGCGGCCTTCGAGTACCTTCCGTGCACGGTAGATGGTCGTCAATGTATTTTTGTTGGAGTACTCCGGATTGTAAAGCAGTTTGACATCATATTTATCAATCAGATATTCAAATTTCTCTTTCAGATATCCGACTGCAATCGTGATATCCGTGATGCCGACCTCGTGCAGCTGACGGATCTGACGCTCAATCATCCGCTCTCCAAAGACTTCCAGAAGTCCTTTTGGCGTTTCAAATGTCAGCGGTACAAAACGAGAACCGAATCCGGCTGCAATGATGAGGGCGCCGTCCACCCGAAACTGTTCCAGAAAGGCATCGCCTTTACTGGTCAGTTCGTATGTTCCGGCCACACTTTTACCCGGAGCGATCAGCCGTTCCTGCATACATTCTTTAATTAAGGTATTCACTGTGCCAAGAGAAAACTCCGTTTTCTGGGCCAGCTCCCGCTGCGAACTGTACGGATTTTCTTTGATACAGCGACAGATTAAACCTAAACGATTCATATGAAAAACCTCCTGATACCCATTGGTCTTAGAATAAGCGTTCAAAAAAGTGAAAATATTAGATCTTGTGAACAGTATATCACGCGGCAAGAAAAAAAGATACCCAAAAACTCGGATTGTACTAATATTAGTACAATTTTCGCAAAAACTTCGCTTTCCGTAAGATTTTCGTAAGAAAACGCTTAGGGTTTCGTTATAGCATTTCACCAAAAATTGTATTATACTGTGAACGTGATGGAGAGGTGGTAACTTCTGAGAGGTATACAAGAGCTTTTCACTTATTCCAGTTTAAGGAAAAAAAGTAAAAAAACTATTGATAATTTACCTTATAGGAAGTATAATTACCTCGTAATGCAATTTAGGAATTTCAAAAGGGAATTTCAAAAAAATCAAAAAGGAGAGTGCATTCATTATGAGAAAGCAGACTAAAATCGTTGCAGTTGCATCTGCAGCAGCTCTGTTAGCTATCGGTGCTTCCATGACCTCCTTCGCAGCTACCGGCTGGGTTGAGGAAGATGGACAGTGGTATTTCTACGATAAAGATGGCAATAGAGTAGAAAACGAGTGGAAGAAATCCGGCGACAACTGGTATTGGCTGGACAGCGACGAGAATGGTGCTATGGCTGTTGATAAGCTGGTTGAGGATGACGACGACACCTACTATGTAGATGCTAACGGTGTTATGGTTCGCAATACTTGGGTTAAGGTTGTTAACGAAGATCAGGATGATGAAGAAGATCCGGCTGAATACAACTACTACTATATGCAGTCCAACGGTAAAGCTTACAAAGCTAATGACGCTGGCGAGACCAAGTTCAAAACCATTGATGGAAAGAAATATGCTTTCGATGAAGATGGTAAGATGCTGTATGGCTGGTTAAATACTGATGCAACCAGAGCAACTGATGAAAGTGATTGGGAAACTGCAACTTACTACTGCGGTAGCTGGGATGATGGTTCTCTGAAGACCGGCTGGCAGAAGATTTATGTATATGATCAGGACAAAGATGATGATATGGACTACTGGTTCAACTTCAAGTCCAACGGTAAAAAGAGAGTATTTACCGATTCTGACAGCGATAATTCAACTATCCTTGAGAAAAAAATCAACGGCAAGAAATACGGCTTTGATGCTCGTGGTGTAATGGTATATGAGTGGACCGTTGCTACCGAAGGCGACCTGGCAAGTACCTCTACTTGGAAATACTTCAGAAGCCCAGAAGATGGTGCTCGTGTAACCAAGGGCTGGTTCAAAGTAGTAGCACCAGAGAAGAATGATGATACCAATACTTTTGAGGAGTACAGCGGAACATTTGCTACCACTCATTCTGATGATGAGTCTGAGAAATGGTATTATGCAGATGAGGATGGTCAGCTGATCGAAGGTGAGATCAAGAAGATCAAAGGTAAATACGATGGTTTCCGTCCAGATACTGACGAGAAGAAGGGTGCAGCTATGCTGACCGGTCTCTGCCCGTTAACGGTTGATCAGGATGGTAGAATCGTAAAAGTTTGGGACGAGGATATTGATTCCGACGCTCTGGATGATGTTATCGATGGCGAAGGCGATTTCGAAGGATTTGGCGACAGCGAATTCGATACTCTGTATTACTTCGGCAATGATGAAGATACTGATGGCGCATTGAAGACTGGTAATGTAACCCTGAATCTTGATGGCGACACTTATCAGTTCCAGTTCAGCAAGACTGGTGGTGCCGAGGGTAAGGGCCGTGGTCTGACCGGTATTGATGATGAGAAATACATCTATAAATACGGTAAGAAGATGAAAGCAGACAATGACGAGAAATATATCGTTGTTTATGCAACCGGTGATACCGCAGACAAGGATGCTGTAGTAAATGAAATCGATTCTAAGGATCTGCGTGCAGCTTACGAAGAAGCTGGTACTAACAAAGACGGCGATACCGTTAAATACGTTGGTACTGTTGGCACAACCTGGGGCAAGGATTACTATCTGGTAAATACCAGCGGTTCTATCATCAAGAACAAGACTGCTGCTAAAGATGGTGATGACTGGTACTTCTATGTTGATGATAAGCAGATCAAGATGTACACCAACAACAAGACTCTGAAGGGTGATAAGGATCATACTATGACTGTTAACCTGGATGGTTGGAAGAGCTGGAAGCTTGTTAAATAATCATTTAGTTGATTAATGAAGTAAATTGAAAAAGGTTGCTACTCTACGTTACATGTAGAGTAGCAACCTTTTTGACTGAGAGTGATTAAATTTTTTGCCACTGTTTTGCTCATCAGCGGTAGATAAAAACATATTGGATCCAACAGTCGTTTACCCTCATTCTTTCCGTCATCGCTTTGCCAAAAGCTTTCTGGAGCGCTACAATCGCATTTATCTGTAAAAACCGCACGGAACGCAGAATCTGATTAATCAGATTATTGACTGGTGATGAAAGAATACGGCTCGCTTAATGGAGATCCAGTCACTGGTAGATGGTGGTCAGTATTTTGTTATCATCGTGCACGACCTCAACTAACTTTCTCAACTTAGCAGTATCTACTTCCGCAACAATAACGCCGTCAGAAGCGGTATCGCCAGTAGCATAAACTACTTTATATTTGTCATCGGAATCAGCTTTCATCTTCATACCGAACTTATAGATGTATGTATCATCATCATTACCAGTCCAATCTTTACCTTTGCTTTCTGCACCACCGATCTCTTAACCATAACACCGTTAGCATCTACATAGTAGGTATCGTCATCATCTTCTACCAGCTTATCAACAGCCATTGCGCCGGATTTCTAAGGTAAATGATTGAGAACAGGAGAGAGGGGAAAACAATTGCATCGCTTTCGTAAATATGTTAAACTCGAATCATGATAGCGGAAGCACATAATCGCACTTATTGAGCAAATACAGTCAGGAGATAGTGTTATGTCTATAAAAGTTCCAATCGGGATTGAAAGTTTTGATAAGCTTCGTTCTGAGAATTACTACTATATAGATAAAACAGGATTTATTGAGGAATTACTTCAAAAATCATTTGAAGTAAATCTGATCACACGCCCACGCAGATTTGGTAAAACTTTGACCATGAGTATGCTGGCCAGTTTCTTTGATGTACGGACAGATAGTTCTCAATTATTTTCTGAGTTGAAAATTTCTGAAAATACCGAATTATGTCAGTTGTGGCAAAATCAATGGCCGGTCATATCTCTTACGTGGAAGAGTGTGGAGGGACTTTCGTTTGATGATGCTTATGCCATGCTTTCTGCAGCTGTTTCAGATTTATGTATTACCCATTATTATCTGCTGAACAGTGAAAATGTAAATATTGTCGATAAAACTGTTTTTGAACGATTGTCTCAAAAAACGGCAACCCGAGAGGAAGTTAAAAACAGTTTGCATACGATCATGCGTATGATGAGGGCTCATTTCGGAAAACCGGTCATTCTGCTTTTGGATGAATATGATGTTCCATTAGCAAAAGCCAGCGAGATGGGATATTACGAACAGATGTTGGATATTGTTCGTGGTATTCTTGGCAAAGCGCTTAAGACAAATGAGTTCCTGAAATTTGCAGTCGTCACGGGATGTTTGAGAATTGCGCAGGAAAGCATTTTTACTGGAACAAACAATTTTGTGGCAGACACGATTTCTGATGAACGTTTCAGCGAATACCTGGGATTTACAGAGTCAGAAGTGAAATGCCTTTTGGCAGATATGGGGTTTTCCGATCATGCTGAAGAAATGAAGCAATGGTATGATGGGTATCGGTTTGGTTCTATTGAAATCTATTGCCCCTGGGATGTGTTGAACCATGTCAATCGGCTTCAGGATACGCCAAATGCGAGACCGGAGAATTACTGGAGAAATACCAGTCATAATGCAATTATCCGCAGCTTCATGAATCGAACGGATCTGGCAGTAAATGAAAAATTTGAATGTTTGCTGGCAGGAGGATGCATCCGTGAAAAAATATGCGAAAACCTGACATATGATACATTACATGCTTCAGAATCAAATTTGTGGAGCATTCTGTATTTGACGGGTTATCTGACTTTGGCAGAAACGAGCAGAATCAATCATGATGTTTTTCTAAAGATTCCAAATCAGGAAATCAGGTCAATTTTTGCGGATACGGTAGTGGCATGGTTCTGTGATAAAGTATCAGCTATGGATCGCAGTGAATTGTTTGCTGCTTTCTGGCAGGGAGATGAAAGGGCGCTGACAGAACAACTGTCAGAACTTTTATTTGATACGATCAGTTATCATGATTATCAGGAAAGTTACTATCATGCGTTCGTTGCAGGACTGTTTGCCGGTGCCGGATATGTTGTGGAATCCAATTACGAGTATGGTCTTGGAAGACCGGATCTCGTGATCAAGGATCGAGAAAATCGCCGGGTTATCATGATCGAAATGAAACACTCAAAAAACGAACAGCAGATGGCAGAGGATTGCCGGAAAGCTGTGGAACAGATTGATGTAAAGGCGTATGCAAGAAAGGTTTTAAAAGGGTTCCGTACGGTTATCTGTTTCGGAATTGCATTTTATGAAAAAGAATGTCTTGTCAGGAAATTCTGAAATACGGATATCGCAATTTAAAGATGCCAATTGACGACAGAATATATAAAATCTGTCGTCAATTTTGCATAGAATGTCACCCTGTTACCAGTCTACCACCTTATCCACGATCGCCTGTTGTTCCGTGCTGGTTTTGCGCAGATAAATCCGCGTTGTCTCAATGCTTTCATGTCCCATCAGATCGGCAAGCATGGCGAGATCATTGTAGCGCTCCAAAAAGCTTTTGGCAAAACGATGCCGAAACGAGTGTGGATAAATCACATTTTGCGGCAATCCGTATTTCCCGCCAAGATATTTTAGCTGCCAGGAGATGCCGCGGGCGGTGATCAATTCTCCTCGCTTATTGATAAAAACAAAACCACTTTGTCGATTCATCGATTTCAGCCATTCCAGTGCCTCTTTTTGGAGAGCAGCAGGTATATAAATGCGGCGCAGCTTGCCGCCTTTGGAATACAGATCCAGATATCCAATGCGAACGTGTTCCACTTTAATTTGAATCAGTTCACTGACGCGGGCACCGGTTGCAGCCAGAAAGCGGACAACGAAATACCAGAACCACTCTTTGTCCTGTAGAAGGCAGTTTTTAAAATAGAGATAATCCGCCTCGCTGATTACATTTTCCAAAAATGGTTTCTGCTGAACTTTTACTGTGGGAATGCGCCACTTTTCTTTATGAAGAAATTCCAGGTAACAGTTCATAGCTCGTATACGCAGATTGATGGTCTGCGGTTTGTAGTTGTCAATCAGAAATGTTTTATAATCCCTCAGATTGCGGGAAGATAGTTGATTGTATCTGCCGTTGAACTGTTTATGATTCCTTAAATTGTCCATAAATTGATTTGATTCATTGTCCGTTAGCTGCTCGATTTCGTGTCCGGTATACGGATTATATTATCCGGGGCAATGCCCCGGATATAAAAAATTATTCAATCATACTTTTAAGT
>JALFHZ010000022.1 GCA_022776445.1 Lachnospiraceae bacterium | reverse complement strand
GCCTGATTGGCTGCTCGTCAGAATAAACCACTTTTTGCTTTTTTACACCTCGTTTTTTCAGCTCTCTCCGCATGACGCGAGCCAACGGGCACACCCTGGTCTCATAAATATCCACAACTTTAAATCGTCCCGGATCCAGTTTATTGCCAGCCCCCATTGCACTGATTACAGGAACTTTTTTCTCGCGTGCTCTTAATATGATCTCAATCTTAGCGGTCACCGTATCGACTGCATCCACAATATAATCATATGTTTCAAAAGGAAAATCATCTGCATTTTCCGGTAGGAAAAAGCATTTGTGCACACAGACGTCCACATCCGGATTAATCTCCAGCATACGCTCTTTCATGACATCTGCCTTGTATTTTCCTACGGTTTTACGCGTTGCAAGGATCTGACGGTTAAGATTGGTCAGGCAAACCTTATCATCATCAATCAGATCAAAAGCTCCCACTCCGCTTCTGACCAATGCCTCGCAGACATAACCGCCCACACCGCCAATACCAAATACGGCGACTCTGGAACCGGCAAGGATATCCATGGCTTCCCTGCCCAGCAGCAGCTGCGTTCTTGAAAACTGATTCAACATGTTTTTCCTCCATAAATAAACTCGATATGACGGCGGTTTTCCTATTGCATCCGCAGCAATACCATATTGCAAATCGTTCCCGCCAGAATACTGACAAAAGTATTATGCTTCCATTTATAGGTAATCCCTACTGTCAATACAGACAACACCTCCGGTAATCCGGCAAAATTCCACTCCGTATATACATTTTTCAGGCAATATACAATAAGAATTGCCATGATCGCGGCAGGAAGATTTTTCCCCAGCCGGTCAAGCCACTCCGGCACAGCACGCATTTTTCCAAAAAACAGAAAAGGAAGCGCGCGAAGGAAAAATGTGATCACCGCAGACAAACCGATTGCGTAAACAATATAGTTCCCACTCATGGTTTCACCGCCTTTCTCTCAGAAAAGACCAGCAGACCGGATGTAATCAGAAGCGCCGGCAGCATAAATGCCGATGCGCCGAATGTCACAAGAGCTATCAATCCAACGGCCAATCCGGTTAATGCAGCCCTGTGTTTCGTCGTTTTTTCCCACTGATCTATAAAAATAATTACGAAAAGCGCCGTCATGCAAAAATCGATTCCTTCCAGATTCCAGGGGATCAGCTGACCCAGAATTCCTCCCAGCACAGCACCTGTCATCCAATAGAGCCGTGAAAAAAAGGCCACTAAAAACATAGTGTCCTCTTTTTCTTTTTTCTGAAGTTCCAGCGTACAGTTTACCGCATATGTTTCATCGGTCATCGTATGGATCATATACAGCTTTCTTTTTCCCATTTTTCGAAAATCGTCCAGAAACGTAATACTGTAAAATATCTGTCTGCTGTTCATCAGCAGTGCCGTGAGCATGATTGTAAGCAGAGACGCTCCGGAACTCAGGAATGTAATCAGCACAAACTGGAACGCTCCGGTATAGACGGTCATGCTGATCAGCAACGAATACAGCCAGCCAAATCCGGCTTCCTCCATCATAACCCCGTAAGCCATACTGACAAACAGATAACTGCACATAATCGGCAGCGATTTGATAAATGCATATTTGATAATCGTTTTATTCATATTCAGCACTGTTCATGCACGAAATGGATAAATTCCAATACCTGCTGCTCCTCTTCCAGTCTGACTGTGTACATCTGATTTCCCATCGTACGAACCATCATTTCCGGCATTCTTTCACACATCATCATCACATTTCCATACCGTTCTAAAATTTCTTCGTGCGTATGAACATAATGCTTTCCATCTTTTCTGCTGGCATAGGCACAGAAATACTCTTTCTCCGGCTCCGGCACGAAACGTCTTCCTTTCGTCACCATATCGGCCCAGATCTGATAGACATCCACACTGTGAGCAAAATTCATCATATCCGGTGTGTAGCCTCCGGCTGGTCTCATATTCACCTCCAGCGCGACAAAATCTCCGATTTCTCCGAGGTGTTTCTTTGGCTTTGTCAGGCGGAAGAATTCCAGATGAACAAACCGGTTGAAAGCCCCGAACGCTTTTATGGCTTTTCTTCCCAGAATGCGAAGGGACTCCGGAACATCCTTGTGGGTGTAATAAGCCAGATCCAGATCCTTATTCACAATATCTGCAATGGATGGCGGCCAGACAGTCATGGACTCAAACAGAGGATTGCCATCCGCATCGGAAATGGCATCATAAGAGCAGATGTCACCGGTAATGAACTCCTCACATACATAGGCTTCATCCGGCTTTGTCGCAAAAAAGTTCTTCAGCTCCTCTTCCGTATGAATGGTGTATGTATCCGCTGCCCCAACTCCGTTTTCCGGCTTGGCAATCACAGGATATCCGACTTCTGAGATGAATGCTGCCGTATCTGCCTCATCAACAACCTTATGTCCCCTGGCAGTAGGAATTCCTCCCAGCTCATATTTTGTCTTCATTGCCGCTTTACTCTTAAAGAACAAAATCTGATCACTTTTTATACCGGTCTTCACATTAAAATCAGTCCGCAAACGGGCATCCTGCTCCAGCCAATACTCATTATTCGACTCGATCCAGTCGATTCGCCCATACTTTGAAGCAAAAAAAGCAACGGCACGGTACATATCCTCATAAACTTCCATATTTGGTACATAGTAGTATTCGGTCAATGCGTCCCGTACATTCCCATCGAGTGAGTCGTACGCAGCATCACCAATGCCCAGAACATTCACGCCATTCCGCTTCAGTCTGTCACAGAAATTCCAGTATGTCCGCGGGAAATGCGGAGAAATAAATATAAAATTCATAGTATCCTGCCCCTTCCTTTGTATTCCAACACTATATACCTATTTCCCTACTAAGTCAATAGTATTATTCTTCAATCCGCAAATCCGTCCCAAACCGGCTTCCCCGGATACTGTTTTACTGCTTCTTCCCCCCGGAGCACACGCAGTGCCCCCTCTGCCATCGCTTCCTGCTCAACCTCTCCCACATAGACTGACACCGGGGCGATCCACTCACAGCTCTCACGGATCTGATCTTCCACATCAGAAAAACGAAGCAGCCCTCCGGTCAGAATAATCCCGTCGACATCCCCTTTCAAAACTGTACTCATGGAGCCGATCCATTTGATAATCTGATAGATCATTGCATTCCATACCCGTACCGCCTTCGGCTGTGCCTCTTCTACCAGTTTGTGAACTGCATCGGAATTCGAAGTTCCAAAATAACTGCTCAATCCGCCGGTCTGACTGCACAGAGACTTTAATTCATCCAGCTTCTCTGCTCCAAAATGTAAAATCAAATCGGTCACCGCCATGGACCCCATACGGGTCGGAGTAAAAGGTCCCTCCCCGCCTCCGGCATTGTTGCCATCAATCATACGTCCCTTCTGATGAGCCGTAATGGAAATTCCTCCGTCAATATGGCAGACTATGAAATTGCAGTCCTCATACCTTCTCCCAATTGCGGCCGCATGTTTTCTGGCAGTTGCTTTCAGATTCAGTGCGTGAGTTCCTGCCTTCCGGTATATCCCGTCCACTCCGGTTACACGCGCCAGATCGCAGAGTTCATCCACAACCGGCGGATCCATCATAAACATCTGTCCCCCGTAATGCCTGTGCAGAACCTCCGCCATCTGTACGCCCAGCATGGACGCATGCATGACACCGCCTTTTGCCTCTTTCGTATCCCGAATCATCCGGTCATCAATTGTGTAAATTCCGCTGACAATCGGACAGCATCCGCCTCCTCTTCCCACGATCGCGTCAATTCCGGTCAGGTCAATCCGATTGTCCCTGAGGAACTGCTTCACCACATCCATCCGATAATCCAGCTGGTCATTGATCGTCGGAAATTGTTTCAATACGGATGAATCATGAAAAACGTCCGTAGTAAAAAGACAGTTTTCATTTTCAAACAAAGAGAGCTTCGTTGAAGTTGACCCCGGATTCACTACAAAAATTCTGTATTTTTTTCTTTCTTCACTCATCATTACACACTTTCTGATTATCCGCTTCCGCGTACAAAATCACACCATTTGCCATTTGCTGTTTTCTGATTATCAGTATAATCCTGTTTTCCGGGTTATTCAATAGCAACTGTTTTTGGATTTCCAATACGAAATTTTCCGAAAATCAGTATATGTTATTGGAAAATTATGATATGATGTCTGTAACGATTTTTATACAACGATAGACAAAGGAGTACCCCATCATGCCAGTATTTGATTTCAGTGACACCCCCAATCCGAAAAATCCGTCTGAATGTACTTATACCACATTTCGTTCCAACGAATCCACGGCATCACCGGAGAAACCGATTCTTCTTCTGGACAATCACAAGCGCCGGTGGAAGCACCACTCCTGCGGGATTTTTACAAATCCGATCAAGCGAACCTCTTTCGAATTTAATGAGGAAGACGGAACCGTCAGTGCCGATATCCTTCTGATCGACGCCCGTTTCGTCTGCCTGCTGAAATGGCTGGGTGAGAATCACATCCCCGTGCGCCTGTCCGGTGAGAACCGGGAAGACGGATATGCGGTCTATAAGATCCGCGAAACTGCTTTTGGCGGCGGAACCAAGTTGTCCGCAGAAGACGGTTTTCTTCAGTTTATGATTGATCGTCTGTTCGCAAGCAGTGCACCGACAGAAGAATCTGAAGAGGAAGAAATCGACGAAACCGGCGACGATATGAAGCTCACAAGCCTGCAGAGCATTACCGACTTCATGACCTGTGCCGGCAGAACTCTGCCTGACAATATCCGCCTGTGGGCGAGAAGGAACCTTGCGGTTGCCCGTTCTCACGAAGTTACCCCGGAAGAAAGACGCCATGCACAGCGTGCACTTTCCATTATGATGAATATCCAATGGAAACACAATTATTTTGAATCCATCGATCCGCAGGCGGCACGCCGGATTCTGGATGAAGAGCTCTACGGTATGGAGCGCGTCAAACAGCGCATTATCGAAACCATTATCCAGATCAACCGCACGCATACGCTTCCGGCATATGGTCTTCTTCTGGTTGGTCCGGCCGGAACCGGCAAATCCCAGATAGCCTATGCGGTTGCCCGCATTCTGAAACTGCCGTGGACAACTCTGGATATGAGTTCCATCAATGACCCGGAACAGCTGACCGGAAGTTCCCGCATCTACTCCAATGCCAAGCCGGGAATCATTATGGAAGCTTTTTCCATGGCAAGAGAATCGAACCTCGTCTTTATCATCAATGAGCTGGATAAAGCGGCTTCCGGCAAGGGCAACGGCAATCCTGCCGACGTTCTTCTGACACTGCTTGACAATCTCGGCTTTACTGACAACTATATGGAATGTACGATTCCCACCGTCGGCGTGTATCCGATTGCAACCGCCAATGATAAGAGCCAGATCAGCGCACCTCTGATGTCCCGTTTTGCAGTCATCGACATTCCGGATTATACGGCAGAGGAAAAGAAAATCATCTTTTCCAGATTTGCACTTCCAAAAGTCCTGAAGCGCATGGGGCTTCACGAAGGAGAATGTGTCGTATCCGATGCCGCTCTTGATGCTGTTATTGAAACCTTTGCCAATACCAGCGGTATCCGTGACCTGGAACAGGCGGCAGAACATATGGCTGCCAATGCTCTTTATCAGATCGAAGTCAACCATGTATCAAAAGTTGTATTCGACGCAGACATGGTACACAATCTGCTCTCATAAAGGCAAAAATCGCTGCGCTGCAGTCCTGATCAGACTGCCTGCACAGCGATTCTTTTATTTCTGCTTCACGATCAGAAGCTCTATATTTTCTAACTAACACAATTCCTTATCTCCCTGGTCTATCCCATAGAGGATAGAAAAATGAATATAAAAAAGCCGGAATTCCTTGAAAATTCAAGATTCTTCCGACAAATAAAAAGAGCGCGAGACGGGACTCGAACCCGCGACCCCGACCTTGGCAAGGTCGTACTCCACCAACTGAGCCACTCGCGCATTTATTTCATCTTATTTCATGTACCCTCAAAACCACATATTGATCTTCATCCGTTCTCTTTCCTCTG
>JALFHZ010000021.1 GCA_022776445.1 Lachnospiraceae bacterium | reverse complement strand
CAGAGGAAAGAGAACGGATGAAGATCAATATGTGGTTTTGAGGGTACATGAAATAAGATGAAATAAATGCGCGAGTGGCTCAGTTGGTGGAGTACGACCTTGCCAAGGTCGGGGTCGCGGGTTCGAGTCCCGTCTCGCGCTTTTCGTTTGCCCGGTATTTACTGGGCTTTTTCATGTCATGCGGCATTGCGTACTGCATGACATCTTTAAAGTAGTAATCTATGAGATTTCAATTTTTTGGTTCTTCAGAAAACATTTCTTTAACGGAACTCCATTTACTATTCTTATACTGTTGGGGGTGCGGGTCGCCGGTGGCGACCTCAAAGCGTGAAGCGCTTTGAAGCGCCGACCGAGCCGACAGGCGAGACTGACCCCAACAAGCAAAAACAGAAAGTTCTGCCTCCGGGCGGAATCTTTTTGTTTGGGGCCTTCGTACGTACAAAGGCATTGCTTGCCCCAGTTATGTCGAATTCGGTATAACCATTTAGGTGTTATGACCCACTCTGAAGGTCTTTTCATAAAGTGTATGCTTCCTCCGCTACTTTCCTCTGAGCATCGTCCGTATGCCTTGATTTTCTTCGGATATTCGTATATAGTAGAGACTACGAAATGATATCTGAACGGAGGAACGGCATGGACGGGATCAAGGGTTATATTTCTATACAAGAAGCATCCTGCCGATGGGGCGTATCGGAGCGGCGAGTCAACCAATACTGTGCTGAAGGACGTATTCCCGGCGCATCCCGTTTCGGGAGGTCCTGGGCAATCCCGGAGGATGCGAAAAAGCCGTCTGATCCGCGTAAGGCGGATACAAATAGAATGAGCCGGAGGTAAGCGCCATGGCAAAACCGAAATGGAATCTGAATACCATTTACATATCTGAGCGCTTGCAGGAGAGTCTGCGGCCCATTTCCCGCTGCGCCCTGACCACGGTGGTGGCACCCATGGGCTACGGCAAAACAACGGCGGTGAACTGGTATCTGGAGCAGCGTGCCAAAGCAGAAGCGCTAAATGTCATCCGCATCAGCGTATATTCCGACAACCTCGCGGTCTTCTGGAAAAGTGTGCAGGACGCCTTTGCGCGGGCGGACTTTGACTTCCTGCGAGACTATACCTGCCCCACAGATGCCACTGGCGGGGGACTGTTGGCAGACGACCTCTGCCATGAGCTGGCAGGTGAAACTGACTGCTACATCTTTATTGACGATTTTCACCTGTTGACGGACAACCGCGTTTCCAGCTTTCTCTGCACCCTTGCAAATCGTCTGCCGGGGAACGTACACCTGATCGTTGCCAGCCGGGACCGTTTTCTGCCCGCCGCGGAAACCGTCCGGCTGGGGGCAAAGGTTTATCAGATCAGCACGGAGCACCTGCGGCTAAACTACACGGAACTTGCCATTTATGCGCATCGGTGCGGCACCGAGCTCTCCGATGCGCAGATCGAAGCCTTGCTCTATTCCAGCGAGGGATGGTTTTCCGCCGTCTATCTGAACCTGCGGACACTCTCCGAACGCGGAGCGCTGCCCGACCATAATTCCGACATTTACGCTACGTTCACCGCCGCCATGATTGACCCGCTCCCGGAAAATCAGCAGGAGTTTCTGGCAGTCATGGGGCTTGCCGATGAGTTTACCGTGGAAATGGTGCGCTTCGTCACAGGGGACGCCAAGGCAGAAAGGCTGCTTTCCGTATTGACTGAGCAAAACGCATTTGTAAAATGCCTGCCGGACGGTGTGACTTATCGTTTCCATCACATGATGAAAGAATGTGCCGGGCGTAGATTCCAGATGCTGGAAAAAGAAAAACAGGCGCTTTATCTGGAGCACTTCGGACTGTGGTACGAGAATCACAAACAGTATCTGCATGCCATAGCTGCTTACCGGCGAAGCAGAAATTACGATGCCCTGCTGCGTGTCATACAAAAAGACGCGGGGATTCTGCTTTCCTCGCTTGATCCACAGACCGTGCTTTCCGATATTGAGGCGTGTCCCGCTTTTGTGCTGAAAGAGCATCCGTTATCAATTCTGGTGCTGATGCGCAGTATGTTCAACTGGCGGCTGATTCCCAAAATGCTGGAAATGAAAGACCTTTTGATGGCCGCCATCGAGGAGCATCCCAGGATGCCTGCAAAGGAGCGCGGAGACCTGCTGGGCGAGTGTGACCTGATTATGAGCTTCCTCTGTTATAACGACATCAGTGCCATGAGCCGCCTGCACCGCAGCGCCAGTGTGCAGATGTCACGCCCGGCTATCAGTATCCAAAAAAGGGGCGGCTGGACTTTTGGCTCACCGTCGGTTTTGATGATGTTCTACCGTGCGCCAGGCGAGCTGCAAAGCGAGCTTGCAGAGATGGACGAGTGTATGCCCCACTACTATAAGGTCACGGACAACCACGGACAGGGCGCAGAAAAAATCATGCGGGCAGAGGCAGCCTTTTTGCAGGGCCGTTTCACGGATGCGCACATCGAGCTGGAAAGCGTTTATGCGCAGATTGAAGGAAACGGGCAGGAAAATATGGCGCTTTGCTGTGACTTCCTCGCGTGGCGGCTTTCTCTGTGTACGGATGTAGAACAACGATATTCCTTTGAGGAGCGTCATGCGGACCTGCTGCGGAAGCACAACGCAGCATGGGTGAATATCTGGAGCGCAACCAGCGCCTACTATTATGCCCTGTTTGGCAAGTGGGAACGAATCCCTCCCGTTTTCGCCGATCACCAGCTTTCCACGATCCATCTCCTTGCACCGGGCAAGCCGATGATGGAGATGATTGAAAATCAGGTGTACCTCGCCCAAGGCGCTTACGCCAAGGTGATCGGGCGCAGCGCGGGGCAGCTGGCCGTGTGCGAAGCAATGCACTATGCACTGGTGACGCTGCATATCCGTATTCAGATGGCGGCGGCTTATGAGATGCTGGGCAAACGGCCAAAAGCGCGGGAAGTGCTGGAGCGGGCGCTTCGGGATGCAGAACCGGATGAATTCCGGATTCCATTTGTGGAGAATTACCCTTATCTGAAAGACTTGCTGAGAAGCAGTGCCGAACATAATGCGTTTGCCAGACACATTGTGCACCTTGGCGAGGCGTATGAGGCACGCCAAAAGCAAATACAGGACCAGGCGGTACGTCCGGCTGCCCTGGCTTCGCTGACAGAGCGGGAATACGAGATCGTGGGGCTGCTGGCAGGGCGCCTGTCCAATCGGGAGATCGCAGAAAGGCTGTTTCTCTCCGAGGGCAGTATCAAACAATACATCAATCAGATTTATTCTAAACTTCATATTGCGGGCGATTCCCGAACCAAGAGAAAGCAGCTGGCTGAGCTGTTCCTGCAAAAGACCTAACCTTTGGTTAATGGTTATCCCCATAAGTCCACCGTACAATATAGGTACGGTGGATTTTTAGTTTCGGTAATGTGGAACGGAGGCGCGATGAACGGTTGTCCATGGAGAAACAGGAACATCGAGCCGCAGATTATGAAAAAGGAGAATAACGGACATGAAAAGATGGAAAAGGTATACAGACCTTCTGCTGGCAGCTGTTCTCTGCCTGAGCCTGACGGCCTGCGGCGGTAAAGATAACGCTCCGGCAAACGATACGCTGCACATCGACTCCATTGGCAGCAGTGAGCCTGACATCGTTGGGAACGACTGGCGCGTGACCGGCGTTGTGCGCGACGGCGGCACCATTACCCGCGACGGAGAGGACACCGTTGTGCTGGTGTGCGTCCACAAAGCAGATGCCACCTTTTATTACGACTCGGAGGATCAGATGCTGTTTGACTTCGTGGACTATCCGTTTGCCTTTGGGAGCAACGTATGGGATCTGTTCAGGGGCATCGACTTCGCTGACCTGAACGGCGACGGTGACAGCGATGTGACCATGTGGTTCGATGACGGCGGCAGTGAGATCGTGCTGGCGTGGTACTGGAATGCGGAAGAAGGTTATGTGTACCAGCCGGAGAAATCTTCCACCGGCGGCAGAAAAAACACGGAGGAGATCTACCATGAGCTGCTGGAGCGGTTTTACGCCCAGGTGTCCGACCCGGGCAGTTATGACACGGCTGAGGCCGGGGAGACAGGCATCCTGGAGTTGGCTCAGGGCTTGGGGGAGGATGCCCTGAACGGCATAGGCTATCTGATCGAGGACCTGAGCGGCGACGGGGTGCCGGAGCTGGCGGTGGGCAGTCTGCGAGAGTACGGCGGGGAAATCAACGCCCTCTACACCCTGGTTGACAACGAGCCGGAACTGGTCTTTGAGGGCTGGTCCCGCAACAGCTACATCTATGTGAATGCCTATGCGGGGGACAGCAGCTACTTCTACAATCGCGGCTCCAACAGCGCGGCGGAGTCCGGCCAGGGCATTTTCACCCTCTCCCGGAACGGGCAGGAACTGGACTGGAAGCGGTTCTACTTCACCTGCGCCGAGGGCGGGGATTTGGACAATGTGACCGTCTATGTCAACACCACCGGGAGTTGGGAGCCAGAGGAGTCTGAACTGGCGGGTATAACTCTGGAGGAATATTACGAGCTGTTCTCAACCCCGGTGGTGGAGAGCGTAACAGACTTCTGGGGGATGTATTGTACCGAAAGCGGCCTGTACCTGACACCCTTCTCTGCCTGGGGCGACCTGGTCCCGGACGATGGTGATGCGGTTCCGGTACTGATGGGCGGTGCGCTGCCCTTTACCAATATGGAAACCCTGCAATCCGAAAACCACGAGGACGGCACATATTACTACGCAGATGTCACGGAGGATGGGATGATCATTGTGGTAAACACGGTGCTGCCGCACAATCTTGTGGATGCCGCGCAGGCTTTGGAGGACTATCTGGCTGGCTGCGCCTTGGACTTAGGGGATACGGACACCTGCCTTTTGCAGAGCGTTGAGCAAAATAATGCGTACACCGAAAAAATGAGCTACCCCGTATATATTGTGACATATACCTCAGGTGAGAATGAGGACACGCGTGAATGGGCCGTTTTTGCCATGGACACAGATCGCTATACTTATCTCTATGCTTTCTGCACCATGCTTGATGCGGCAGATGGTATGAAGTCCATATGCCAGGACATTTTCGCAGGCTTGTACCTGTCTGATGGAGAATATAATAACTAACCTTTGGTTAATGTTTTTTCTGAATGATCCATCGTACAGTGAAAGTGGTGTGTATTATGCAGAAATCATGTATTTGGAAGGAGGACTTATGTGGAAAGAAAGTATATTCTGGCTGTAAAGCCCTTACAACCCTATATCCTGCAGATCGATTTTATATCAGGAAGCAGGCTACTTTTAGATCTGGAGCCTTATGTGGATAAAATACGTTTTCGTCCGCTTACAGATCCAAAGGTGTGGAACAGCGCAGTGACAAACGGGATCTTCGTCCGTTTTGGAAATGTGGAACTGAGCCATGATGAGATTCTTTCCATGGCAGAGAGGGAGCATTTAAGCTCCCGCTGGTAGGTTCTGTAAGAGACCAGGAGAAAAGAGAGAGGAGAAGAAATATGGCAGATCGAAACGAAGCGGATGCATTATTTGCTACCAAAAGGAAAAAACAGCAGGAAGAGCAGGCAGAACAGGAACGAAGAGAAGAAATGAGCCGGAAAAAGGCTGAAATG
>JALFHZ010000018.1 GCA_022776445.1 Lachnospiraceae bacterium | reverse complement strand
ATGATATCATTGATAAGAATGAAAAGGTTCTGTTTGCTCTCGATCCGGAACTGTCCCAGAGCGATATTCATGCAAGAAGCAGGGAGGTTTATGAAAACTGGAAGCCGATCCTGCCGGCTCTGCTTATCAGTGCGATTGTCGGCGGCATCTTTTCCTTGATCTGTATTGTCCTGATGACCCTGCAGTGCGGGCGAAATACCAGAGATCGCAGCATCAAACTGTATGCCATTGACCGCATGCCGACAGAAGCAGCTGCAGTTGTCGGTTTTGGCGTCCTGTGTCTTGGACTGGGCGCAGCAGGACTTGGCTTTTCCATTAGCTACGACGGCTATTACTACGATGAAATCTACGGGGGATATTATTTCAGCCCGGATCTCTGGAGAGCGGTTGTAGGTGCTGCCGGAATCCTGGCCGGTGTTTATATCTGCCTGATCGTTTACTGTTCTCTTGTGAGAAGAATCAAAGGGAAAAATCTGTGGGAGAAATCCCTGATCCACGGGATTGCCGCAATGTGCCGGGACGTCTACCAGGCACGAAAAAAATCAGAACGGCTTTTGCTTGTGTTTGGTGCGTTTTGCTTTCTTCAGATTCTTTTGAACTGGGGCTTTGGAGGTTTCGGGGTTGTGATGGCACTGATTCTGGATCTTCTGGTTCTGCTGTATCTGATTCAGGAGTCGGCAGGCCGCCAGACGATCCAGGAAGGCTTAAAACAGATCGGATCCGGTGATCTGGACTACAAGATCCGTACAGAAACCCTCCACGGAGACAATCTGGAAATGGCCCGGACAGTGAATTCCGTAGGAGAAGGACTGAAAGTGGCCGTACAGGAACAGATGAAGAGTGAACGGCTCAAAGCGGATCTGATTACCAATGTCTCTCATGATATCAAGACACCGCTGACCTCGATTATTAATTATGTAGATTTACTGAAACGGGAGCAGATAGAAGATCCTAAGATTAAGGGTTATATTGAGGTGCTTGACGGAAAATCACAGCGGCTCAAGCAGCTGACGGAGGATCTTGTGGAAGCATCCAAAATCAGCTCCGGAAACATTAAGCTGGAATTTATGAACCTGAACCTGAATGAACTGGTACAGCAGGTGAACGGTGAATTTGATGAACGGTTCCACGGAAGGAACCTGGATCTGATCTGCAGCCTTACATCGCAGCCGTCAGTGATCCGTGCGGACAGCCGGAGAATCTGGCGCGTTTTGGAGAATCTGTATGTGAATGTCTGCAAATATGCCATGCCGGGAACCCGGGTGTACGTGGAAACGTCCTGCAAAAACGGGAAAGTGTATTTTTCCATCAAGAATATTTCAGAGAATCCGCTGAATATTGATGCGGATGAACTCACGGAACGTTTCATCAGAGGCGATGTCAGCCGAAGTACTGAAGGCAGCGGACTGGGACTTTCCATCGCAAAAAATCTGACGGCGCTGCAGCATGGAACCTTTGAGATTTATCTGGATGGCGACCTGTTTAAAGTAACGATTACCTTCGATGAAGCTGCGGCGGAAATTTAAAACTGATTTTTAGAAAAAAGAAACCCGAAGAACCGGTTTGTGCGGTCTCTTCGGGTTCATTTGTTCAAAAGGTAAAATCGTTTGCAGCTGCCTTGGTTTTAAAATTACTCTTCATCCGGAGCTTCATCCGTAATCTCATCGGGAGCAGTGTCTGTGGAAGCTTCCTGTGTCTCTTCGGCGGCTTCCTCCGGATCAGACTCCGGCAGGGCGTCAGCTGCAGACGGATCTGATTCCTCATCGGAAATTGAGGAGAAGGGTTTTGCCTGATCAAGTGCTTCCAGAACTCTGGCGGATTCTTCCTCCTCACTTAAGACTTCTTCCTCGTCGGAAGGCATATAGAATGGAAAAATCTTATTTACAAAGAACCAGGAGCAGGCTAATGCAACGGTGGCAAAACCGAGCATCAGCATACCAAGGATCAGAAAGCTTGCAATTTGCGCAGTGCCGAAAATGTACAAAAGCAGCGGAGCCAGATTGATGAGAAGAATCAGTACTGTCCAGGGAAGATGACGAATGGACATCAGCACAGAATTCTTAATGGTCCGGCGTACGGTATTATCAAATCTTGAGAGAACCGGAAATACATAGGAAAGAATCATTCCCTCAACTACCAGAAGCACAATGAAAACATAACGCAGGTAAGTGATGTTTCCACCCATATTGACTACCAGATAAAGATCGATAAACAGTATGAGCAGAATTGCAAACAGGATCAGCCAGATGGCTGTCGCCTGCTTGAAGTTCTGTCGGAAGGACTTCAGGTAGCTTCGAAAGGTGTAAGTATCCTCATTTTTTACCATCTTCAGCGTTACATAATACATTGCAGTAAAGCTGGCACCGATTGTGAAAATCGGGAGTGAGGTGACGATGAACAGAATGTTCAGAACCATCAGATCGAACACACGGCCCATGACCTGGGAAAATTTGCTGTCCAGACTAAAGATATTCATGTTTGTTCCTCTTTTCTCTTTCAAAATATTAAATTAGCGGGGATAAAAATTTCAGTCCCCTTGTCATAAAACTGGCAGCCATTCGGTTATTCTTCCCAAATGGCTCGAACAGCGTTATAGAAAAGTATAGCGAATTTTACATAAAAATGCAAGAAAGAGAACATGAACTTTACGATTCGTCAAGTTGTACAGCAGCGGAAGGAATAATTGGTCAAAATGACCATGAGAAATGAAAAAGCAAAAAACCGAATGCAGAATTGACAAGCGGCAGGATGAAAATTTGTGTAATTATGGCATGGTCGAAAGGAGCAATATTCGTTATACTAAATCCATAAGCAAAAGAGATGCAACTGCAGAACTCAAGTAATAAAACGCATGATATTTTAGGGAGGATATGACAAATGGCAAGCTTATCATTACAGCACATTACCAAGAGATATCCAAATGGTTTTGAAGCAGTTAAAGACTTCAACCTGGAGATCGCTGACAAAGA
>JALFHZ010000229.1 GCA_022776445.1 Lachnospiraceae bacterium | reverse complement strand
ATTGACACCGAATGGCTTATCTGTCACTGCTTTCACTTCGCGAATGTAATTGCGGATCACATCTGCCGGTGCATTGGCACCGCCGATCAGACCCAGACCGCCTGCAGCCGATACTGCAGCAGCCAGATGGCTCTCTGCCACCCATGCCATACCGCCCTGAATAATCGGATATTCAATTCCCAAAAGTTCTGTGATTCTTGTCTTCATTCTATCCCTCCAACCCGAAAACGAAGGTGCAGGGCTTACGCCTCTACACCTTTGTCTTTCAGGTAATTCATAACATCGCCAACCGTCAGCAGATTCTGCAGATCCTCGGAAGGAATTTCAACAGAGTACTCATCTTCCAGTGCCATTACCAGCTCAAACAGGTCCAGAGAATCAGCTCCCAGGTCCTCTTTGAAGGAAGAAGCCTCGGTAACCTCCTCCGGCTCTACGCTCAGCTGATCTGCAATAATTTCTTTCATTTTCTCTAACATGATTTAATCTCCTTTTTATTTAAATTGATGCATTTATATTTATATGGACTTCCGGTTTTCCTTCCATCCAGTGTTACCCTGATCGTTCTCGTTACCACTCCAGCAAAGATGCTCCCCAGGTCAGTCCGGCACCAAAGCCTGCCAGCACAATCTTGTCGCCTTTTTGAATCTTCCCTTCCCGGTTCAGCTCATCCAGAAGCAGCGGCACCGATGCTGCGGAAGTATTTCCATACCGTTCCATATTCATCGGGAACTTCTCCATGGGCTGCTTCAGCCGCTTTGCCGCAGCCTCTACAATCCGGTAATTTGCCTGATGAAGTACGAAATACTTCACCTCATCCAGTGAAGTCTTCGAATGTTCCAGAACCTGATTCACACACTCCGGCACCTTCTTCACCGCAAACTTGAAGACTTCCTGACCATTCATATAAATATATCCGAGTTCCGGTGTCTTTCCGTTCAGGAAATTCCCCTCTGTCCGCGCCGTACAGGTAAGCACCGGTCCTTTCACACCGTCAGAGCCCATCACCATATGTACCAGGCCGCTTTCACTGGCCTGTACTACGGCAGCTCCCGCCGCATCTGCAAACAGCACACAGGTTCCACGGTCACTCCAGTCCGTCAGCTTGCTCAGACAGTCTGCGCCGACGATCAGCGCATTCCGGTAAATCCCGGCCTGAATAAATGCCTGAACCGTACTGAGCGCAAACAGAAAACCGGAACATGCCGCACTGATATCATAAGCCACCGCATGTTCAGCTCCCAGCGCCGCCTGCACTTCACAGGCACATGACGGGAAACAGTAATCCGGAGATGAGGTCGCTGCCAGAATGATATCCAATTCCAGCGCATCCATACCTGCGTCTTCCAGCGCACGCCTGGCTGCCTCCGCCGCCATACGGCTGGTTCCTTCCTCCAGAGCAATCCGCCTCTGTCCGATGCCGGTTCTCGATCGGATCCACTCATCACTCGTATCTACGACATTAGCCAGATCCTCATTCGTCACAATATGCTCCGGCGCATAAGAGCCGGTTCCAATTATTCTGCTTGTCATCATTTTCATATCCCTGAATTGTTTTGTTTTATGATTCAAATAATTTGATTTTCAAAGTATTTATTCGTATTGTATACAGCAAAACGCGTTTTGTCAAGCAGAAAATCTCGACAAAACGCGTCATGATACAGAATCCGCTAACTGTTTTTGAGCACCGGCTGGATTTTCCCGTTCCGGATCAGCTCTACAAATACCGGTACCAGTTCCGGATCAAACTGACTTCCGGCTCCCCGTTCCAGCTCATTCAGCGCATATTCCACCGGCATCCCCGGCTTATAGCTGCGCTTGGATACTATGGCATCAAAAGAATCCGCAATACAGAGTATTCTTGCCGAAAACGGAATGTCCTTTCCGGAAATTCTTCTCGGATATCCCCGGCCGTCATAACGTTCGTGATGACCGATCACAGCCGGAATTACGTAGTCCATGGACGGCAGATGGCGAATGATCTCTACCGACGCCTCCACATGCCGCTTCATGGTTTCATATTCCTCATCCGTCAGCCTGCCTTCCTTATTCAGGATAGTCTCCGGGATTCCGATCTTACCGATATCATGCAGAAGCGCTGCCTCCTTCAGAATCTCCGTATACTCCTCGCTGGAACACAGCTCCCGTGCCAGCTCCTCCGCATAATACGCCACGTTTTTGGAATGCTGAAAGGTATAATGATCCTTTGCGTCAATCGCCGCCGTCAGAGCATAGATGGTAGGCGCATATTCCGAATACATGCTCTTGTGCTTCTTCTCCGCCACAACTCCGGTATCCCGAATGCCGATCACGCCGTCCGAATAAACCCGGATTCCGTTCTTGCCGGACCTCTTCACGTGATACACCGCACGATCCGCATTGGACACCAGTTCATTGACCGACGATGCCGCATACGGCACTGCACAGATTCCGCAGCTGACAGTCAACTGTTTCAAATAGCTCTCCTTATTTCCGTGATTGATCTGCTGAATCTGTTTTGCAATATTCGCCGCCAGATTCTGTGCAGAATAAATATCATACCCCGGAAGAATCGCCGCAAACTCCTTGCCGTTATAACGGGCGCAGTAACCATTGTCTCCCACCGTGCCGCGGATAATCTGCCCGATATGTACCAGCGCTCTGTCGCCCTCATGATTGCCGTAAAGCTGGTTGTACAGTTTGAAGTCATCCACATTGAAAATCACAAGCGCCAGAGATGTATTCCTGCATTTCTCAAAAGCCTCATCCAGAACCTCATAAAAATACTTCCGGTTCAGAAGTCCTGTCAATTCATCCGTCCTGGCCTCTTCATAAGCCTTCTCATACAGCCTGGAGTTTTTGACCGCAATCGAGCTGACTGATTCGATGGAATTGAGGAACATGATATCCTCATCCGTATATTCTCTGCGCAGCTTATGGCGGTTTTCCTTACCTCCGAGCAGTACCAGACCGACCAGATCATCACCGTCCTTCAGCGGAAGAAAACATTCCGTCCGGAGCGCGGCAAGCTGTCCCTTCTCTTCCTCCCACATGGACTTGTACTCGATCGTCCGCTTAAAGTCCCGCATCAGCAGGCAGCTGTCGTGCATCCCCAGCCACTCCACCAGCGGAGACGAAGCAGACAGGCTGAAATTGCGGTCATCCAGCGGATTGCTGCTGAACACCGCAGGGTACTCACCGTCTGAATCCTTGATACATACATAAATCTTTCTGGTATGAAGGGTATCGCCGATAACCGTCACCAGCTCCCGAAGAATCTCATTCAGGCGCAGTGACTGGGAAACCAGCGCCGTATATTCCGTAAGACGTTCCGTCTGACTCATCTCCTCTTTCACGAACAGCCGGTCAAAAAAAGCCTTCGTAATTCCATAAATAATCACAGTGATCATCATGGTTGCAATCGCCACAATCATGACACTGAACGGCGCTAGCATCGGCACGCTCCGCCGAATCATCCATTCCATGGTCTGCGCCACATTATAAAATGACAGCGCACTGACTGCCATCGCAATGATATAGCAGTTGCCCCGGGACACCAGCAGCGTCATGCGGAAAATGTGCCGGGAATATAATGTGTAAAACATAATAACCGCATTGAGAATACCCGAAAGGATATCCACCGGAAATCCCTTGAATATCGGGATTGCCAGATTGCCCGCATACATCAGAAGGATACCGAACAGAAGCGGCTCCATCTTGACACGCAGTCCGGCCGTTCTCCGGCTTCTCCAGATCATCAGCACCGCGTGAAGAATCACCAGCAGACAGAGACCATACAGAATCAGTACATGCCAGGTCATGTGATACACAAACGCCGTCTCTTCTCCATGCTTTACCATCTCCGGCGCATCCAGAATCCTTCCGGTCGCCGCGTTATAGAGCAGGATGGCCACAATCAGAATGCTCCAGAGCTTATGGGAACCGCGGATCGGCTGCCCGCAGAAATCCCGGGTAAAACACAGAAATGCACACGGCACCAGACCGATTCCCGCCAGGGAAATATGATACCAGAATCTGTAGGACGGCCACGCCATCAGACGCATGCACAGGGAACCCCCCGTCCAGAGAATCATCGTGCCGAGCATCACGGTAAAATCCCGGATCAGCCTGGACTTCTTCGCCGACAGAAACGCCAACAGGAGAAATGTATAAATATATAAAGCTGTAATAGAAATAAAAACGTAGCTTCTCATGTCATCAGAATCTCCTGTGTATCTCCCGTTCCTGTACCTTCATCAGTTCCTGTACCTCATGCAACGATGGATTGATATGCCTCAGCTTCCTGCCGCAAGCCTCCTCATAAGCCGCAAAAGTCCCGCATTTTACAATGGTAATCTCCAGCGGATCCATACCGAGAATCCGCTTCAGATCGTGATAATCCTGATCCACATATTTAAAGTAGATCGTCAGATGCTCCTTCAGAAGTTCCCGGCTCACCGCACGGTTCACCACAGAATCCGTGGAAAGCTCCACATACATATGCAGATACGGCCTGCCCTTGTCCGCGGTAAACTCCTTCAGAGCCACCCAGTTTTCCACATTCAGACCGGAAAGCTCAATGACATTGCGGATGGAATTTTCCGAAATTCTGGTAAAACCGGCGATGTCAATAATATCCGGCACACGGTCGATATATTCAAATCTGGGAAGCTTCGAATCATCTTCCTTGCTGGAAAGTCCCAGGCACCGATACACATCGCCCACCCGGTACCTCGCAAATGCCCCGCCTTTGAATACCGTCAGCACAATCTCGTAAACTTCACCGGGAAGGACCTCATTCATACACACCGTACTCGGCTCGTATGTGGGATCATCCAGGCTTTTGTACATCTCAGTTTCCGGTATAAACTCATAAAAACCTGCATCCGGAAAGAAATACAGACCATTGCGGTTCCAGGTCTCCGTACCGACAAAACTCGGTTCCGTTCCGGCAAATACCTCCACCGGTCGGATGCCCCAGAGTTCCTCCAGATCATCCTTGTAGCAGCGGTTGTCCGTACCGGCGCACAGAAAGCCCTTCAGCTTAAACAGATCCTTCGGCATCAGCCCACGGTTCTCTTCCTTGCACCGTTTCTTTGCCTTCAGATAACGAAGCGCCATCGACGGCTGCATGGAAAACAGCTTCTTTAACGAAGAACCTCCGCTCTTGCCGCCGCCCGACAGACTCGCCACACTCATACTGACGTAATAGGCAACACTGCCCATACCGAAGAAAAAGTCAATGCCCTTTTTCAGTCCCAGCTTGAATCCCCGTTTGTTTCGCTCCGAAAATGTCATATTCACCGCTTCCTCGACCGGAGGCAGAAATTCCATCCGAAACTCCGCGGACAGCCCAAGCGGAATCAGTCCCGTCACATAAGGCAGAGGAGCCAGACCATAGAGAAAGGTATCACCGACTCCCACATCAAAATGTCCCCGCCCGGTACTGGTCGCCATCATCAGGCAGGTCAAAATATTGTTGCGGAACGTCTGCAGCATGCCATTTGTATAGGGCGCCACCTTGATCGGGTGCTTCCCGCCCTCCCAGGTCGTCTGAAGCCAGATAATCGGCTTGTCCGGAAGCATTTCCTCTTTCTTCAGAAGCAGGACATCCGCATAATCCTCATACGTCGTCAGCGGAACCATCCTGCGGAATTCCTCAATATTTTCTGGCATTCTTCCCTTCAGAATCTTCTGCCCCAGCGGACTGCCGCACCACAGCTTCATCTGCTCCTCAAGAAGACGCCTCTGAATCTTCATATAAGCTTCCAGATCCAGATCCAGAAAGCCACAGTATTCCTGCCAGATCCGGTCATATTCCTGACTGGCCAGTTTTTCTTCAAATGTCATGCATGCTCACCGCCTTTCCCTCTCCCTGGTATGAGGAACGGCACCTCTCTTCTGTAATCTTCATAGTCCGAAAACTCTCTCACAAATATCCAGCGGTCCTGGTACCAGGCGTACAGCAGATTCAGAAAGGAAAGCACCAGGCCCAGCCACAGAGCTTCCCCGCCGCCTGCTGCCATACCGAAGCTGACAAACATTCCCAGAAACCACCAGATGCCCGGATGACGGCACCAGCCGTACATCCCGGTTCTGCATACCTTATGTCCGTCCGCCTCCTGACAGTAGGTACTGTCAAAAGGAAGCGCAAAATACAACGTATAAATCAATACTATCAGGAAAATCGAACCAATGCAAATCCATATTTTTCCATTAATTCCATTCTCTGACAGCGCCTTTAAAAGCATCCGCACAGCCACTGCCGCCAGAAGCAGATTCCCTATGGCAAACCACGGACGCATCCAGGTATTTTTCCGGAAAACACGGTTCCAGTCATACAGAAAAAACAAAAAGAAACTCAATATTCCCAAAGTCCAGTCAAGCATTGCTCCGTCCATCCCCCATACCACCGAATGGTTTGATTTTATCATAAAGGATAGCAAAATGAAAGTCAAATTCCGGTATGATCTGTTAAAATAAACCTGCGCCGTAAAAAGAAAAAGCACTCAGAAGCAGCTGTACATCGCCGCCTGCTTCTGAGTGTTTCCCATCCTTACTTCTTACTGTCCAGCCAGCCCTTGCACACGCCCGGATAGTTGCTGATGACGCCTTCGCATCCCCAGTCATAAATCTTCTCCAGAGTATCCATATCATTGACCGTCCATACATTCACTGCAACACCGTGTTCCTTGCAGCCTTTGACCTCTTCTTCAGTCAAACCCTTCCAGCCCGGATGATAGCACTGATAATCGTACTTATCGCAGTAATATCCCGCGTTGCCCAGACCCGCATGCTCCACCAGCGCTCCGCATGGAATCTCCGGAGCCAGCTTTCTCAGAAGCGAGATGGAGGTGTGATTGAAGGAAGAGAAAATGATCTTTTTTTCCAGACCGTACTTTCTCACCAGCTCCAGAGTCTTCTCTTCCAGTTCTGCATAATAGTAAACACTGGACTTAATCTCAATATTCGTCACAAGATCATGATCCTTTACCCATTCACAATACTCTTCCAGGGTCGGGATCTTCTGGAAACCGTACTTGCCGTTCCATAATGCCGCCGCATTGAACTTCTGCAGCTCTTCCAGCGTGTAATCTCTCACATACCCGGTCCCGTCCGTTGTACGGTCGATCTTCTCATCATGAATGATTACAACCTGACCGTCCTTTGTCAGCTGTACATCGTTCTCAATTCCATAGCAGCCGGTTTCTGCTGCCTTCTGAAATGCCAGCATGGTATTCTCCGGATATCTTCCGCTATACCCTCTGTGCGCATATACCTTCATCTCACACATCCTCCTTTTTCAGCCAAAGACTTTTTTATAAAGCTTTTGCCCCGTCGGGGTAGAAGCCAGACCGCCTTCCGCGGTTTCTTTCAGTGCCGGAGACATGGCATCTCCTACTTTTTTCATTGCCCAGATGACCTCATCCGCCGGAATTGCACTGTCAATCCCTGCCAGGGCAAGCTCTGCAGCCACGAAAGCTCCCGCTACACCGGAAGCATTTCTCTTGATGCAGGGGATTTCAACCAGACCTGCCACCGGATCGCAGACCAGCCCCAGAATATTTTTCAATGCGATTGCTACCGCATCAGAAACCATCTGCGGCGTACCGCCGGAAAGCTCCGTGATCGCGGCAGCAGCCATAGCCGCTGCCGATCCGCACTCCGCCTGACATCCACCCTGAGCACCTGCCAGAGAAGCATTTTCCGCAATCACACCGCCTACGGCAGACGCCGTAAACAATGCCATCACACAATCCCGATCCGACAGCTCCCGTTCTTCCTGCATGGTGAGAACCGCTGCCGGGAGGATGCCGCAGCTGCCGGCTGTAGGCGCTGCGACAATTCTTCCCATGGAAGCATTCAGCTCCGAAACAGCCAGTGCGCGATATAAGGCTCCTGACATCATAGAACCGGTCAGACTCTTTCCTGCTTTTGCTGTTTCTCTCATCTTATATGCACTTCCGCCGGTCAGGCCGCTGGTACTTTTCAGATCCGCAGCACATCCCGGTTCAATGCATTCCCGCATGACCTGATACGTCTGTTCCATGCGATGAAAAACATCTGCTTCCGGCTGCTCCAGCTGCTGCGCCTGCTGCTTCAGCACCAGGTCGGAAATTCTGCAGCCCTGCGTTTCCGCGGCAGCAACTATGGAAGCAAGTGATTTGTAGTTCCATTCCATTTCCATGAAAGACTCCTTTTAAATTGGTTTCACTAAAATGCTGGAATAAATATTCGGAAGTTGTTTAATCTTTTCATTAAGATCTTCCTGAAACTCTCCATCCATTTCAATGGTCATAACTGCTTCGCCGCCTCTCTGCTGACGCGAAAGGCGGAAATTACAGATATTGACCCCTGCTTCTGCAGCAATCTCCGTTACCGCCGCAATGATTCCCGGCACATCCTGATGAAGCACGATCAGAGTTGCTTTCTGTCCGGTCACATAGACCTCCATGCCATTCAGTTTCGTCACCAGAATATTGCCGCCGCCAATACTGCTGCCCATCAGCGAAACCGTCTTTCCCGCCGCATCGGTCAGCGTAATACAGGCTGTATTCGGATGTGCTCCATCGATCTCTCCTGTGTGAATCACAATCTCCAGTCCCGCCTGCTCTGCCAGCTCCGGGGCTCTGCGAATTCTGGAATCATCGGTATTCATTCCCATAATCCCGGCAATCAGTGCTTTATCGGTACCATGTCCTTTGTACGTTTTGGCGAATGAACCATGAAGAAGAATATCCGCCTTCACCGGTTCACTGCCGAGAAACATCCTTGTAATTCGCCCGATTCGCACTGCCCCGGCCGTGTGGGAGCTGGATGGTCCGATCATAACAGGTCCCAGTATATCAAATGCATTCATGTAATCTGACCTTTCTTTTCTGATTCATTATACCTCTATACACAGCTGCAGGCAACAAAATGCTTTGTTTTGCAGACAGTAGAAAGGTAAATCGGCAAAATAAAAACGCCATATGTAAAAAACCCGGCTTCCTCCCTTCTGGTTTTTACATGATCGCGCTTCTCCCCATCTCCGGCAATCTGCATATTTACCTTCTAACTATGAGATTATCTTAACATTATTTCAACCAATGTTCAACTGCTTTTGCTTATTTTGTTCATTCCTCTTTACTTTTATATGCAAATGTTCTATATTATACTAAAAATATTTTTTGTTTCCTGACAATATTTTAGTTTTTAATAAAAGGAGTACAAAATCATGTATAAATCTCTGGCTCTCCAGCTGACAAAAGAACTGATCCGGATCGAAAGCACCGACCCGGGTACTTATGAAACTGCCATCAGCGACTGGATCTTCCGGTGGCTTTCCGAACTGCCTAATATCAAACTTCAGAGGGAAGAGGTGCTTCCCGGACGATTCAATCTGATGGCAGAGCTTCCAGGCACGGATCCGAAGGCTTCTGCACTCGTTTTCATCTGTCATATGGATACGGTAGTGATCGGAGACGGTTGGACCATGCCGCCGTTCGATGCCATCGAGCAGGATGGAAAAATCTACGGCCGCGGTGCCTGCGACATGAAATCCGGGCTGGCCTGCTGCATGTCAGCATTCGCCTTCGCCGCCGAGCAGTATGCCGCTTCCGATCGTGTTTTCAAGCCATCCCGCACGATCAGACTGATCTGCACCGTCGATGAAGAAGATTTCATGCGCGGATCAGAAGCCGCCATCCGCTCCGGATGGATTTCTGCCGATGACTGGATTCTCGACTCTGAACCGACCAACGGGCAGATTCAGGTGGCACATAAAGGCCGCACCTGGTTTGAGATCTCGGTTGACGGGCACACTGCCCATGCAAGTACGCCATGGAAAGGAGCCGATGCCATCGCTGCCATGGCTGAAATCATCCGCCATATTCGCCGGACCATTCAGGAAGCGCCGTCCCATCCGGACCTTGGCATCTCCACGGTTACCTTTGGTCAGATCACCGGAGGCTACCGTCCGTATGTGGTGCCCGACTCCTGTAAGCTCTGGATCGATATGCGGCTTGTTCCGCCAACCAATACGGACCGGGCAGAGCAGATTGTGAAAGCTGCCATTGCACTGGCAGAAAAAGAAATTCCCGGCGTCCACGCTTCTTACGTGATCACCGGGAACCGTCCCTATATTGAAAAAGATGATAACTCACCGCTTTTGAAACACTTGTATCAGACCTGCTGCAATGTCACAGGCACCGATACCGCCGTCAGCTGTTTCCCAGGCTACACCGATACCGCCGTCATCGCCGGAACCCTGCATAATCACAACTGCATGTCCTACGGACCGGGCAATCTGGAATGCGCACACCAGCCGGATGAATGGGTGGCGATTGAAGATATCCTGAGATGCGAGGAGGTTTACCGGAGACTGCTGCTCTCTACCGCTTTTCCGGCAGAAGATTCAGCTCAAAGGTAAAGCATTCATCGTCAAACCGATATTTTTCAGAAAGCCGCGGACCGCAGCTGTTGGATCCGATTCCATTCTGTCGGAAATCCAGATTCAAAACTGTACTTCCGCATGGAACCAGCTCATAATTGTGCCTCTTTTCCGTCAGCTCCTCCTGCGTATAAACCGATGCCTGAAATGAAAATGACTTCGTTCCATACGCTGTAAACCGTCTGCCTGCATCCTGCAGGATTACATAGTTACAATCACAGTGGCTTCCGTTTTCCTGAGGCTTCAGATAATCTTCATGCAGCTCTTCCACCCCGCTTTTGTAGATTCCATGGCTGGAAGCCCTGCACTTATCAATATAACTTTCCTCCGGTCCCATTCCGAAGTAAGTCACCTGATCCATCTCCTTCGGCAAAAACAGCCGCAGACCAAATCGCGGAAGCTCCGGGAAGTCCATATTCCTGACCACATGCATGCAGACTGAAATCTGACCGCCATTGCTGATTTGCCATACGGCATCGATCATCATCATACGCTGCACCGTGACCGCAATCATGGACATCTGACTCCGAATTTCCAGAGAAGTATCCGTCAGTGTATAATTCGTGCTGTAAGCTCTTGATGACGCCCGGTTATACATGGCCTTTTCCCATTCCTGCTTCAAATACATGTCATTATCCGTCGGCGCTCTCCAGATATTCAGTTCCATCGGGCGATCCAGAAGCTTCTCTCCATCCAGCTCCAGCTGCTCAAATGTTCCGCGCAGCTTGCTGTAGATGTAGACAAAACCTTCTCCCGTTATCACCAGCTGCTTCTCATTCTCCGATACTGTAAGTTTCCGTTTTTCCAATGCCTGTTTCTCCTGCTCTTTCAGCAGACCGGCCACCACCCCGTTTGTATTGTCTTCATTGTTCAGGGAAATCTCATCAAATCCGAGTACATGTCCCTGTCCGCGCAGCAGTTCTTCCTTCTTTAATGTATATATAATCTTTAAATACGCCCTTCCCTTTTTCGGTACTTCAACCGGAAGTGCAATTGTCCCCATACTGTGCGGTCTGATCTTCGGAAGCTGTGCAGTGTCAACCATCCCTGTCTTTACGATTTCACCATCACAGCTGACCTCATAGGAAATCTGAAGATAATCTCTCAGATCCACATAGTTCATTTCATTTTTTAACGTCAGGATTCCTTCCTGCTGCTCATAGGACACCACCCGCGCCGGTCTGTGAACGTTCTTATATTCCAGAAGTCCTTTATGCGGTGTCCGATCCGGATAAACCAGTCCGTCCATGCAGAAATTTCCGTCATGAGGATATTCCTGATGATCCCCTCCATAATAATAGACAGACGTTCCATTTTCTGTTTTCCCCTTATAGATGGCATGATCACACCACTCCCAGACAAACGCCCCGCAGATACAGTCGTACTTTTCAATCAGTTCGAAATATTCCTCATAATCGCCGGCTCCGTTTCCCATGGAATGGCAGTATTCACACATAATAAACGGCTTATCCGGATTGGATTCACAGTATTCTGTCACCTGCTCAAATGAAGGATACATACGGCTGTAAAGATCCAGGTTGGAATAATCGTATTTCCGTTTTTTGCCTTTATAATAAGCACTTTCATAATGCGTCAGGCGGCTCGGATCATATTGTTTGGTCCATTGAAGCGCCTGCTCAAAGGTACATCCGTAACCGCCCTCATTCCCCATGGACCAGATCACGACACAAGGACGGTTTTTGTCCCGTTCCACCAGTTTTCTGGTCCGGTCAACGGTTGCATCAATAAACTCCGGATTGTCTGAGATCAGTTCATTCCACCGGCTGGCCCTCTCCTCATCGGTATCCTCTGCATAGCAAAGCATCCACGGACCATGACTCTCATTATCTGCTTCATCAATGACAAAGAATCCATATCGGTCACACAGCTGATAAAACATCGGTGCATTGGGATAATGGCTGGTTCGGATCGCATTGAAATTGTGCTGCTTCATCATCTCCAGATCCTTTTTCATCTGCTCCACGCTGATTACAAATCCAGTAACCGGATCAGAATCATGGCGATTCACTCCGCGGAATTTAACGGGCGCTCCGTTTATATACAGAACATTCCCCTCTGTATGAATCTCCCGGATACCGATCTGTTCCGTAATCACCTCATTTTCCGTCTCAAGCACCAGCGTATACAGATACGGGCATTCACTGTTCCAGAGATGCGGCTGCCGGATTTCAAACTGCGTGTCTCCCTGATACACAAACTCCGTCACCAGCTTGCCGTCCGCGTCAAACACCGACGCATTCACCGGAACGGGATGATCCAGATATTTCGTCTGGATACGGATCTTTGCCGTGTCCTCCGTCAGATCAGTATGGATGAAATAATCGAAAATGCACTGTTCCGGACGCTCCATCAGATACACATCCCGGAAAATTCCCGTCATCCGAAACTTATCCTGATCCTCCAGATAGCTTCCGTCACACCATTTCAGTACGAGCACAGCAAGAACATTCTCACCTTCTGCAATAACATCCGTCACATCAAATTCACTGAGTGCATGAGATACCTGACTGTATCCCACATACGTCCCGTTCAGCCACACATAAAAACAGGAATCCACCCCTTCGAATTCCAGAAATACTTTTGGCGCCTTTTCATTTTTCTGATAGGAAAAATGATGGATGTAGGTACCGCATGGATTGTCCTGCGGCACATAAGGCGGATCTGCCGGAAATGGATACCGGATATTCGTATACTGGTGCCGGTCATAGCCGAACTGCTGCCACATTCCCGGAACCGGAATCGATGCGTAGCCTTCTGAGTTAAACTCCGGCTGAAAAAACGGCTCACTCAGTTCATAAATACTCTCATAATACCGGAATCTCCAATCACCATTTAACATCTGAATCCGGCCGGACCGTTCCCTGTATTCTGCCAGATCATCCCTCCGCTCTGCTGCCGGAATATAATACGCGCGGTCCGGCATCGTATTTTCATGCAGCATATGCAGATTCTCATAATAACGTGGTACAATCATGATTTTCCCCCCTATACGCTTTTTCCTTTATTTTAAAGCCTTTTTCATAGTTTTTACATAAACTCCAATAGACAAAACATGCACAAAATGATACTATAACAAAAAGGGGGAAATTTGGGATGTATACGGATAACGCTTACTGGCACAATACTCTGGTCGATTTCAAGGATAAAAAACATCCGCTTTTTGTAGGAAGCTGCGGAACGTACCACCTGCTTACCCGTCCAAAGCTCCCTACGCACCGTCCGCACGGACGTCTGGATTATCAGCTTCTCTATATTGCCTCCGGCAAGGCACATTTCTACTTCAATGGAGTGGAGGAGATTGTAACTGCCGGGAATATGGTACTTTATCGCCCCAAAGAAGAACAGAGATATTACTATTATGGAATTGATCATACAGAAGTATATTGGGTTCACTTTACCGGGTATAATGTAAAGAATATTTTAAGAAAATATGGTTTCAAAGATCAGGAGCATGTGATCCATACCGGCACATCCCTGGATTATAAAAAGATCTTCCTGCAGATGATACAGGAATTAAAACTATGCAAACCGGATTATGAAGAGTTTCTCGTCTTCTGTCTTCAGACACTGTTTATTTTGATTCATCGTCTTCAGGAAAAACAGCCACGTCAGAAAAACCCGTTTCTGATGGATGAAATGGATACCGCCGTGCGCTATTTCCACGAAAATTATCATCTCCCGATCCGAATCGATCAGTATGCCGGCACACACGGAATGAGTGTCAGCTGGTTTATCCGTAATTTTAAAGATTATACAGGCGCAACCCCGGCTCAGTACATTCTGTCACTCCGGATCTCCAATGCACAGAGTCTTCTGGAAAATACCTCTTATAATGTGACGGAAATCTCCAATATTGTCGGCTATGAAAATCCGTTGTACTTCAGCCGGGTTTTTAAAAAACAGTGCGGCATGTCACCGTCCGAATTCCGCAGGCAGCTTTGCTCCCACTAAACTGCTGTTCAATCCAGCCCCGGTGCCGTCCATACCCTACCCTAACAACTTCTGATACACATCCCTCTTACTGATCCCGCGATCCTTCGCCACCAGCTTCATCGCCTCTTTTTTATCCAATCCCTGCACGAGATAAACCTCCATATGTTCCTCGATCGTCATCTCTTCCCAGGACTTCTGCTGCTCCTGCTTCAGCTCATGGATGCTGCGCCCCTCAATCACGATTACGCACTCCCCTTTCGGTTCTTCCGCCTCATAATGAGCCAGAGCTTCAGCAAATGTTGTCCGGAATGCTTCTTCATATTTCTTGGTCAGTTCTCTGCAGATCGTAATCCTGCGGCTGCTGCCCAGCGTATCGGAAAGCTCCTTCAGCGTTGCGACCAGATGATGCGGTGCTTCATAAACAATGATCGTTCTTGTCTCATCCTTGAGCTCCTCCAGAATCCACTGCCGTTCCTTCTTGTCCACCGGCAGAAAGGCCTCAAAACAAAACCGTCTGGTGGAAAGCCCGGAGAGTGTCAGAGCTGTCACACAGGCTGCAGGTCCCGGAAGAGAAGTCACCTCAATTCCCGCCTCATAGCACTGCTTCACCAGCTCTTCGCCTGGATCGGAGATGCCCGGCGTACCGGCATCGGTTACCAGTGCAAGATTGATTCCCTGCTGCATCTGGCCTACCAGATAACGCGCCTTGTCGATCTTATTATATTCATGATAGCTGGTCATCGGTGTCCTGATATCAAAATGATTCAGCAGCTTGATGCTGTGTCTGGTATCCTCCGCTGCAATCAGATCCACCTCTTTCAGTGTATTCAACACACGCAGCGTAATGTCATCCAGATTGCCGATCGGCGTCGCACAAAGGTACAGTTTCCCTGCCTTTCCCTGCTGCATCTGTTTTTCCTCTGCCATCTTCCGCCACACTCCTTCTTTAATATCCGTAAATCGTATAAATCTCTTCCGTATAGACTCCCGGCGCCTGATAGACAATGATCGGTGCTTCCACTTTGATCATGGACCGGCCGCCGCGCACCGATTCAATCAGCACCATATTGGCTTCCTTATCAATAAACGGGTGCACCATCTTCATGCGCTTCGGTTCCAGCTTATACGCCTTCAGCGCTGTGATGATCTCGGCCAGCCGGTGAGGCCGGTGCACCATATAGAATCTTCCGCCCGGCTTCAGAAGCGCCGCCGCCTCTCTGCATACATCATCCAGCGTACAGAGCACCTCATGACGCGCAATGGCCTTCGGCAGATCCGGATTCTTCAGACCATGCTGATCATTCATATAAGGCGGATTGGAAGTCACTACATCAAAAGAAGCCCTGCCAAACAACTGGCTGGCTTCTTTGATATCGCCCCGGACGATCTCCACCCGGTCTTCCAGATGATTCAGCCTGACGCTCCGCGATGCCATGTCAGCAACCTCCTCCTGAATCTCCAGACCGGTGAAATGCTTCCCTTCCGTCTTTGCTTCCAGCAGAATCGGGATAATGCCGGTACCTGCTCCCAGGTCAATCGCTATCTCCCCTTCTCTTACCTGTGCAAATCCCGACAGAAGCACCGCGTCCATACCGAAGCAGAATCCTTTTTTCTTCTGAATGATCCGATAACCGTTTCGCTGCAGATCATCCATCCGCTCATCTTCCGCACATATCACGTTCTGATTACTCATCCAGTTTTGATTTTCCTTCCTTCTTCTCCAGTGCCTCCAGTTTCTTCAGCTCTGCGTCCTCTACGTCCACTTTGCCTTTCTTCCGTCTCGGCTTGAACTTCAGCTGCTCGACCTTATACTCACGGATCTCTTTCTCATCCTTGTCCACAATCACAATGACCTTCACCGTCTGCCGCAGCACATTCACGCTCTGTACCTCACCCTTCAGTCCGTCATCCGTTGTCACATAATCACCGATGCCCGGCAGCTTGCTGTTCAGATACTCATAGGTTTCTTCCTCATTTTTCAGACAGCACATCAGACGGCCGCATACACCGGAAATCTTGGTCGGATTCAGAGACAGATTCTGCTCTTTCGCCATCTTGATCGATACCGGAATAAATTCAGACAGATAGGAATGGCAGCACAGTGCTCTGCCGCAGATGCCGATGCCGCCGACAATCTTTGTCTCGTCCCTGACGCCTACCTGGCGCAGCTCGATCCGGGTCTTGAATACCGATGCCAGATCCTTCACCAGCTCCCGGAAGTCGATTCTGCCATCTGCCGTAAAATAGAACAGAATCTTGTTATTATCAAACGTATACTCCACATCAATCAGTTTCATCTCCAGATTGTGCTTGCGGATCTTCTCCTGGCAGATCTTAAAAGCATCCTTTTCCTTCTTTCGGTTGTTCGCCTCACGAATCTCATCATCCTTTGTTGCCATGCGGATCACAGACTTTAATGGCTGCACCACCTTGTTATCCTCCACATCACGGTTGCCCAGCACCACAAAACCATACTCCACACCGCGGGCTGTCTCAACAATCACATGATCGCCATTTTTGATATCCAGCTTTCCCGGGGAGAAATAATAAATCTTCCCCGCATTGCGAAAGCGCACTCCAATTACCTTTATCATAAACAATCTCCTCTAATTCTCCTTCATCACAAGAAGCATCAGCTCCATTGCCAGTTCCATATTGACATTGGCATCCAGACGAACCTTCGCCTTGTCGATTGCCTCCAGAATCTTCTCCAGACCGTCATAAGCGCTGTTCATGCTGATCTCATTCACCGTCCGGTATTCATCCTTGAAAATCAGCAGATTCATATCCTTCGTTACCTTATAAAGCAGGACATCCCGATACCACATCTGCATAAAATCCAGACACTCGAAGATATCCAGATTGTCCTCCTTCAGCTTCCGTATATAGTCCAGAAGTTCCGAGATATCCATCTGTTTGATATGTTTCAGCATATGCAGAATTTCCTGCCGCATCAGTTTGAAATTTTCTGATGATACAAGGGAAATCGCCTTGCCCAGATTGCCTCTTGCAAAAGCCGCATAGATATCTGCATCTGCCTCCGGCACATGAAGCGCCTCCACCAGATAGCTCTTCACAACAAAATCCCGCAGTGGCTTCAACTTCATCTGCACGCAGCGCGACAAAATCGTCGGCAGAAACGCCTCCTGGTTCGTCGTCAGCAGAAGAATAATCGCATAGGACGGTGGTTCCTCAATCGTCTTCAAAAGCGCATTCTGCGCCTGCTGTGTCATCTTCTCCGCTTCATCTACGATATAAATCTTGTAGTAGCTGCTGTATGGCCGCACCATGATCGTATCGTTGATCTGTTCCCGGATATCATCAACGCCAATGCTGTTTGGCTTCTCATGGGTCACATGAATCAGATCGGGATGATTGTCACTGAGTACCTGTTTGCATGCATGACACTGCATACACGGTTCCTTCCCGCCCTTCTCACACAAAAGCGCCAAAGCAAATGCATTCGCCAGGGACTTTCTTCCCATCCCCGCCTCACCGGTCAGTATATATGCATGAGAAACCTTGTGGTTTTCAATCGCATTCTGAAAATGTTCTTTAATCTGTTCGTGTCCTACAATATCCTGAAAGCTCAACATGGGCAGGATCCTTTCTTCCTGGAGTTAATATCAAAAAGTATAACACAAATTAATGGTTCTGTATAGAAAAAACCGTTTCCATAATCTCTCTGACACATGCATTCAGGTCATCATTGCAATATTCTTTCGTGATACCGCAGCGTTTCCTGTTTTTCTCTGAGAAATCCTCCTCATCCGCCAGAAACCGCCTGCAAAGCTCCGCATATTTCGGCTCTCTCTGAAGCCGCTCCCGCGCCAGAGCCCGTTCCAGACGCACCCCGTCATCCACCGTCACGTAAATCGGTTCCATTGCCGTTTTTCCGAAATATGCCAGCATTTTTTCGTAAGATTCCAGAGTTCCGATCATCAGATAATCCCTCTGCTTCAGGTCGATCTGACCGTCATCCACGGTGGCGTAGCTCCAAGGCCCACACACCGTCTGATAGGTCCGAAGTTCAATCACTTTTCCGGCTTTCTCAAAACGGGCCAGCTGATCCGGCGTTGTAAAATGATACTCTACGCCATCAGTCTCTCCATCCCGCATCGGTCTGGTCGTATACAGCACGATTGTCCGCAGCTTCGGACAGCATTCCCGAAGCTTTTTATAAATCGTATCCTTTCCGGACGCGCTTTTGCCCATCAGATAAAATATCTTTCCCATTTCTATATTCCTCTCAAAACCATCAGATATTCTGCATTTGGATCTTCCATTCCCTGCACCGGAAGTCCCATGCGGCGATAAGTCAAAACCTTTTCTATGATTGTTTCTGTCACTTCTTCTCCCGGTGCTACAATCGGAATTCCCGGTGGATACAGATAAATAAATTCCGCCGATACTTTGCCGGCACATTCCTCCAGCCTCATGTTCACCGCATCCTGTTCCATAGCCTGCGCCATCTTCATCCTGATTCTTGGAAGTTCCCACTCCCATACCGGTTCCTGCGCTCTGTCTGAAAGGCTTGCGGATACCAGGGCCGCATCAATTTCCATCAGTGCCTGTAAAAGCCGTTTCAGCCCCTCTTCCGAATCCAGACAGGTCAGAATCGCGACAACATAATCCGATCCGCACATCTCCATTTCCAGATGAAAAACATCTCTGAGCCATGATGACAACCGATTCCCGTCCATAGCTTCCACACTTCCGTCTTCATTTTTTATCAGACAATTTCGACAGGACACAACGATCTTGGACCGGTCCAGATCATATACATTCCATCTGCCCTCAACATGGTCCAGAAGCTTCAGATTCCTCATGGAACGCAGCTCACTGCGGAGCAGCTCAAGCCGAGCGGAAAATGCACGCAGATTTTCCCGTCCATGCTCCGCCATCTCAAAAATACACTGCTCAATTCCCGCCATAAACACATAAGACGGACTGCTGCTCTGGAACATCTGAAGATACCGCTCCAGTTTATGCCGATTCACGCGCTCTCCTTTGACATGAAGTACGGCAGTCTGTGTCAAAGACGGCAGCGTCTTATGAAGACTCTGAATCACCACATCTGCGCCGCATTCCAAAGCAGACTTCGGAAAATCCCTTCCTGTTCCCCTGTCCTCACCAAAAGAGAAATGCGCACCGTGCGCCTCATCCACAATCAGTGGAATCCCTCGTTCATGTACAGCCTCTGCAATCTCCCGGATCTTCGATACCACACCATCATAAGTAGGTGAAACAATCAGAACAGCCTGAACATCCTGCCATTCCTCCAGCGCCTTTTCCACACTTTCTCTGGAAATACCACCCTGTATCCCCAATTCCGGTATGATTTGTGGATAAACATAGTTGACCTTCAATTGATTGAGGATAACTCCATGATAAACGGATTTGTGACAATTTCTGCTGATCAGAATCCTTCCTCCGGATACAGTTGCCCCACATACGGCACTCAGAATCCCACAGCTGCTCCCATTCACGAGATAATACGTGTGATCCGCTCCATATACCTGCGCCGCCCACTCCATAGAAGCTTTCAGAATATCCTCCGGATGATGCAGATTGTCAAACCCCTCAATCTCCGTAATGTCAATCGTAAAAGGATTCGGAAAATCCTTCAGCACAGAATGTTCTGTCTCCCGCTTATGCCCCGGCATATGCATGGGATACATGTCTGTTTTTCCATATTGGATCAGTTTTGTAAGCAAAAGCTGTTCTTTCTTCATGAACCGGTCAGAGTCCTTTCCTCGCATATTTGAAGTCATTTTAGCATAGAACAATCTCCCACGCAAACCTTTACAATCCATTTTGGTTTTATTATAATATGGAATATCCATTCCGTACGTCCTAAATTTTATCATAGAAGGGAGACGATCATTGTGCGTGAAATGGAATTTAAAATGGAACGTCAGGGTCTTGTAAATATCGGCGACAAAGTAGAGGTGATTGAGCGGGAGGGGGTCAACTACAGCTATATCATCGAGCCGGCTGTTGCCATGTCCGGCTGCTATAAATCCCGTGACCGCCTGAAATCCCGGGAAGGCATCGTCAAAGATATCCGTGAAACACACCGAGGGTTTTACGTCATAGCAGAATTTGATGAATAAAAAAGAAGAGCCGGATTCGGCCTGAAGGTTTATTCCTCAAGCAGAATCCGGTTGTCATCAGGTATAATCAGCGTTTTTCTCCACATTGCCTCCGGCATTTCATTCTTCTTCCATCGGCAGTCTTCCCAATAACAGTACACATTTCCATCCTGAACCGTGACAAATCTAAGCCAGTCATTTCCGGTTGTCTCCGTTCCGGCACGCAGTTTCTCATCATCCAGATAACTGATCGTTCCATCCAGAGCAATCAAAGCGATAACTCCGTGATTATTTTTCCAGCTCTCCGGAACGTAATCCGCATAAATCTGATGTGTTATCGAAGAATAGTACATCTGATACATGCGTCCCATAATCCGATTTCCCAGCTGTTCCGCTTCTTCATCATTAACCAGAGACTTGCGATACAGCTCGCTGTAATTCGAACCCGATCGTTTTATTCTCGTACAGGTACTGTAATACATCCAGTCACCAACGATACAGAAACTGTCTATGTTCTTTCCATTTTTTTCAAATAATTCTTCTCTGCCGTTCCGGTTGATAAATATGGCAGCACCGTCTTCTGTATCTTTCAGGAAATAAGAAACCTGCCCCTTTTTCCTGACTGCCGGTGACACATCCAGTATCCGATTAGAAGACATTTTGAAAACACGGTCTCCGATCGTCACACTTCCATCGTTATCCGTATCCAGCATACGCCCCAGATCGTCATAAATATAAAACTCATCGTTTTTTT
>JALFHZ010000164.1 GCA_022776445.1 Lachnospiraceae bacterium | reverse complement strand
AACCCTACCGAAATAGAGAGTGTTCTGAATTATGATGGTACTGATTACAGATGGATACGAGCAAAAAAGGATGCTACTTCAGGGTCGAGAACAACAATCAATCCGAAAGATATTTTGTCTGTTTCACAAAAACTGGTGAATAGTCCGGAAGGAAAGTTGTTGCCGCTGATCAGTTATCAAAGTGCATCAAGACATTGGATTTCTGCAAGAAGTGATGCAAATGAAAAGAAACGGAAAGAATTGCATGACAGACGATGTGGGTATCTGGGATGTCTGGATAGAACGGCGAATTTGTTATCTGTTTATGACTGGTGCAAACAGATGGAGTGGATCAGTGTAAAAAAACGTCAGATTCCGGAAAATTATCAGATGTTTGGCAAAATGGTATCAGGTTTTATGAGCATCATGAACGACGGGATTGTCAGTGAAGTTTTTTTTGATCCGAATGCAGAAAAGCTGCTTTATGTAGAAAAAGATGAAGTGAAAGAGATTGAAGATTTAAGTGCGGGGTATCAGTCTGTATTAAATCTTGTCATTGATCTGGCATACCGTATGGCTATTCTGAATCCTGATGCATGTGAGTCGATACAAAAGGCGGAAGGAATTGTTTTAATTGACGAGATTGATTCAAATTTACATCCTAAATGGCAGTGGAGAATTGTTGAAGCACTTACACAAACCTTTCCGAATGTGCAGTTTATAGCGGCAACCCATTCACCTATCATTGTTTCATCTTGCAAGGATGCCAATATTATCAGTATTGATGAAAAACAGCAGGTTCGATATATAAGAGATAGCTATGCTTTTTCTGTAAATGATATTTTAAGAGATATGTTGGGGTATCATATGCGCCCTGCAAAGGTGGAAAATCTGATAGAAGAATTTGAAAAGAGCATGGATCGTGATGAGTATGATAAAGCAAAAAAGGCACTGACTCAGCTTATTCAGATGCTTGGGGAAGAACATCCGGAAGTGATTGCTTTAAAATCAGAATATGAGATTGAGGCGGAGGGGGATGAATGATTTATATTCAGAAAAGAAGAACTCCGGAAATGGTAAAAAATAGAGCTAATGAGATAAAAAATGAACCTTATAACGATTATGCCGGGATTGTATTGCCGAAAGACTCATCGCAATTAAGGGATTTATTTGAACAGATGCCCAAAAATGAAATTAGGGAAGCGTTGTATCGTGAACAGCATGGATTATGTGCATATTGTATGGGAAGAATCATTTCTAAAAGTAGTGGAATGAAAATAGAACATTATAAAGCATTGTCGAGGAATAAAGAGGGGGCGTTGGATTATCAGAATTATTTAGGTGTTTGTTACGGTGGAGAAAAGGAAGGTGATGAAAAACCACATGTTTTGTGTTGTGACGCAGTGAGAAAAGATCGTGAACTTAACATTAATCCCTGGGATAAAAGACAGATGGAAGCAATTGCTTATCATAAAAATGGAGAAATTTTTATACGCACAGACAAAGGGTTGGATCCAGGTTTAATCAAGAACATGCAAAAAGATGTGGATGAAGTGTTAGGGCTGAATGGTGTGAAAAGTGAGGATGGCAGAATTTTATATGATACTGCATCAAAACTGGTTGCAAGTCGACGGAGCATATGTGACAGTGTTCATTCTCAATTTGAGCGATGGGACAAAAAGAAATGTCTGACAGTGGATTTTTTACAGGAGAAGATAAATAAATTAGAAAAAATGCTGGAAGGCGATCATGAAGCAGAGCCATACATAGGTGTGAGATTGTATTTTTATAAGCGTAAACAGGAAAAACTGAGACGGCGGCTTGATGATAAAAAGCATAGATAAGCTGGAAACAGAAATATCCTGCCGAATGCCGCGCCTTGAAATCACAGCATCCTGCAGGATATTCCCTTTTGAGAGAAAAACAAATGTATAGAAGAGCGGGATGATGTGCACAGCACCTTATGCCCGCTTTTTGTCATCCTTCGGAAGAATGATGTTCAGAATAACAGCCACAATCGTTGCAATCACGACCGGAGACTTACCAAAGATCGTGGTTACCCAGGTCGGGAAGGTGGACAGTGCTGCGGATGCCTGGGACACGCCCATGCCGAGAGCAGCAGCCAGTCCGACGATGGAAGAGTTGCGGTAGTTCATTTCAGCAGTGGTAACCAGTTTCATACCGGTCATGGCAATGGAAGCAAATACGGAAACCGTTGCACCTCCCAGTACGCACTGCGGGATGGTGGTCAGAACTGCGGAAAACTTCGGAACAAGACCCGCGATCAGAATCAGTGTCGCGGACATGCCCAGCACACAGCGGTTTACAACCTTGGTGGTTGTTACGATGCCGACGTTCTGGCTGTAGGTGGCAGTCGGAAGTCCGCCGAACAGCGCACCCAGAATGTTGGTGATACCGTAACCCACGATGGCCCCCTGCAGCTCCGGGTTGGTTGGCTGGCGGTCGAGTCCGCCCATGGTGGTGGCTGAGAAGTCACCGATGGCCTGGATGGCGTTGATGGCAAACAGGATACCGATGGCTACACAGGAGGAAATCTCAAATTCCACACCGAAGTGAAGAATGCCGGGAAGCTGGAATACACCGGCTGTTCCTACCGCGTCAAAGTTTATCATGCCGAAGAAGGAACTGAAGATGTAGCCTGCAATAATACCGATCAGGATGGAAGCAAGCTTCAGGATTCCGGTAGCGAAATGATTCAGTGCAGTTACGACAATCAGGGTGAAGATGGCTACCAGCCAGTTCTGCCAGGAGCCGTAGTTCGGATTGGAAACACCGCCGGCCATGTAGTTAATGGCGGTGGGATACAGGGACAGACCGATGGTGAACACGACGGTACCTGCGATCAGCGGCGGGAAGAATTTGCGGATTTTGTTAATAAAAAGTCCGACGATGATTGCGATAATACCTCCCACGATCTGTGCACCGAAGATGGTCTGGATATTGAAATCCCCCGCGATGGCCTGCATACTCGGCAGATAGGCAAAGCTGACACCCATGATAACCGGAAGTCCGGCACCGAGGCGAAAGCCGTTCCTGCTTCCAAGTGGAAACAACTGCAAAAACGTGGAGAGTGCGGATACGACCAGAGCGGACTGAATCAGAATCACACTGTCCTTCGAAGAGAGTCCCGCAACTCCGGAAATGATGATAGCCGGGGTCACACAGCCCACAATCATGGCTACAACATGCTGGAGTGCCAGAGGAAATGCCTGAGCCAGGGACGGGATACCGTCCAGCTCAAACAGGGAAGCCTGGCTTTTGTTCTTTGGTTCTGACATAATCATACCTCCTGATCTTATTGATTACTGGTGAATGCGTGTACCGGTTTTACCAAGAATACCGTCTTTGGCTTTTTCCAGCAACGTGATCAGGGCGGTGCGTCCCGGTTTGGAGCCGGCAAAGGAGACAGCGGCTTCCACTTTCGGAAGCATGGAACCAGGAGCGAAATGACCTTCTGCAATATATTGTTTTGCGTCATCCAGAGATAAATCATCCAACCATTTTTCTTCCGGTTTTCCGAAGTTGATTGCGACTTTTTCAACAGCAGTTAAAATAATCAGGAAATCTGCATCCAGCTCCTGAGCCAGCAGGCAGCTTGCGAAATCCTTGTCGATCACAGCGCTGGCACCTTTTAAATGGTTGCCCTGACGGATCACCGGGATGCCGCCGCCGCCGCATGCGATGACAAGCTGACCATTGTCAACAAGAGAGCGGATAGCACCGATCTCAACGATCTCAGCCGGCTTTGGAGAAGCAACGACACGTCTCCATCCGCGTCCGGAATCTTCCTTCATGATGTAGCCATAGGATTCTTCCGCATGGCGAGCCTGCTCCTCGGTCATGAAGTGACCGATTGGCTTCGAAGGATTCTGGAACGCAGGATCGTTTTCGTCCACGCGGATCTGAGTGACCATGGTAGCAACCGGAATATTGGTGATATTGCGGTTTAACAGCTCCTCGCGCAGTGCGTTCTGCAGGTCATATCCGATATAAGCCTGGCTCATGGCTACGCAGACGGAGAGCGGTGTGTTTGGCTGCTTCGGGTTCTCACGGGAGAGAGCGGCCATGGCATTGTTGATCATGCCGACCTGCGGACCGTTGCCGTGTGCGACAACGACTTCGCAGCCTTCCTCAATCAGATCTACAATAGCTCTTGCGGTAATCTTAACGGCTGCCATCTGTTCCGGCAGAGTATTGCCCAGCGCGTTTCCCCCAAGCGCTATGACAATGCGTTTTTTCTTTCCCATAATGATATTCTCCTTTTGGTATTTTTGGACGGAAAAGGCCACCTACCGGTAGAGCAGGTGGCCGATAGAGTTCGTTCTATCTATTATTCGAATACACGGGCATTGTGACGTTCTTCCAGTTTCTTCAGGATCTCAGTCGGATTTTCGAATTTAGCAAGGAAAATCATTGCAGCGATGACATATGGCTTATAGCTTGCCTCTTTGTACAGCGGATCACGATAACGATCGAATACGGAAGCATCCACTTCGCCGGTCTCGCAGCTTACGCCGGTGATATCAGCCGGCAGGCAGTGCAGATAGAGTGCCTTGCCGTCCTTGGTGGTAGCCATCATCTCTTCGGTACAAGCCCAGTCTTTGTGCTGTGCATTCTGAGCCAGCAGTTCTTTCTCCAGAGCCTTGATGCCGTCGGTGTCGCCCTCTGCGTACAGATTGGTTCTCTTTTCCATAGCAGCGAACGGAGCCCAGCTCTTCGGATATACGATATCAGCATCCTTGAATGCCTCAGCCATGTCGTTGGTCTTGGTGAAGGAACCGCCGGACTTCTCAGCGTTCTTTCTTGCAACCTCTTCAACCTCAGGCATTACCTCGTAGCCTTCCGGATGAGCCAGAACCACATCCATACCAAGGCGGGTCATCAGACCGATTACGCCCTGCGGAACGGACAGCGGTTTGCCGTAAGAAGGAGAGTAAGCCCAGGTCATAGCCAGTTTTTTGCCTTTCAGATTCTCAATGCCGCCGAACTCGTGGATGATGTGCAGCATATCTGCCATGGTCTGAGTCGGAGGGTCAATATCACACTGTAAGTTTACCAGAGTAGGTTTCTGCTCCAGGATACCAGCTTTGTTGCCTTCCGTTACAGCGTCCATGAAGTCGTGCATGTATTTGTTGCCCTTGCCGATGTACATATCATCACGGATACCGATAACATCCGCCATGAAAGAGATCATGTTTGCGGTCTCACGAACGGTCTCGCCGTGT
>JALFHZ010000153.1 GCA_022776445.1 Lachnospiraceae bacterium | reverse complement strand
CATTAAGAAGGCAGAGGATTTTACAACCAAGCGCATGGACAACAGCCCGTTAAAGCGGGTGGAGCTTCACTGTCATACCAAAATGAGTGATATGGACGGTGTTTCCGAGGTGAAGGACATTGTAAAGCGGGCAAAAGCCTGGGGCATGCCTGCCGTGGCTGTGACGGACCATGGATGCGTTCAGGCCTTTCCGGATGCGAGCCACGCACTGGACAAGGGAGATAGCTTCAAGGTGATCTATGGCGTCGAAGGGTATCTGGTAGATGATAGGAAGGAACTGGTACAGAATTCCAGAGGTCAGAGCTTTGCCGATTCCTATGTGGTTTTTGATATCGAGACGACCGGCTTCAGCCCGGAGAAGGACCGGATCATCGAGATCGGTGCGGTAAAAGTGGTGAATGGAGCCATTGTGGACAAGTTCAGCACGTTTGTCAACCCCGATGTTCCGATTCCGTTTGAAATTGAACAGCTGACCGGAATCAACGACAATATGGTGCTTCCCGCGCCGAAGATTGATGTCATTCTTCCGCAGTTTCTGGAATTCTGCGGCGGGTGCTCGCTGGTTGCACATAATGCTTCTTTCGATGTCAGCTTTATCGCGCACAATGCAGGGCTTCTGAATCTCACGTTTGACCCGACGGTACTGGATACGGTAGCACTGGCCCGCCACCTGCTTCCGAATCTGAACCGTTTCAAGCTGGACACAGTCGCAAAGGCACTGGATATCTCGCTGGAAAATCATCACCGGGCTGTGGATGATGCAGGATGTACCGCTGAGATTTTTGTCAAATTTGTAGCTATGCTGCGGGAGCGCGGCGTCGAAAATCTGGATCAGCTGAACGCCATGAGCAAGCTGAGTGCGGATATGATTAAAAAGCTTCCGACGCATCATGTAATCATTCTGGCCAAAAACGAGATCGGCAGAATCAATCTCTATCGTCTGGTATCCTGGTCTCACATTGATTATTACGCGAAGCGGCCGCGGATTCCGAAAAGTGTTCTGAATGAGTATCGGGAAGGGCTGATCATCGGATCCGCCTGTGAAGCGGGAGAACTGTATCAGGCGCTGCTGCGCGGCCTGCCTCAGGCCGAGCTTCTGAAGATCGCGAACTTTTATGATTTCCTGGAAATCCAGCCGCTTGGCAACAACGAATTCATGCTTCGGGATGAAAAGAGCACGGTGAAGAGCCTGGATGATCTGAAAGATTTAAACCGCAGAATCGTACAGATGGGCGAGCAGCTTGGCAAGCCGGTCTGTGCAACCTGTGATGTGCATTTCCTGAATCCGGAGGACGAGGTCTACCGCAGGATTCTGATGGCCGGTCAGGGATTTTCGGATGCCGATCAGCAGGCACCGCTTTACCTGCGTACGACAGAAGAAATGCTGAAAGAATTTGAATATCTGGGACCGGACAAGGCGGAAGAAGTGGTTGTCACCAATACCCGCATGATTGCGGATATGTGCGAATGGATTGCGCCTGTGCGTCCGGATAAGTGTGCGCCTGTAATTCCGAATTCCGACGAGACGCTGCGAAAGATCTGTTATGACCGCGCGCATGAGATGTACGGGGAGAATCTGCCGAATATCGTAATCGAACGTCTGGAACGGGAACTGAACTCGATCATCTCGAATGGATTTGCAGTTATGTACATCATTGCTCAGAAACTGGTTTGGAAGTCCAATGAGGATGGATATCTGGTGGGTTCCCGTGGTTCGGTAGGTTCCTCCTTTGTAGCTGCGATGGCCGGTATCACCGAGGTAAATTCCCTGAGTCCGCATTATTACTGCCCACACTGCCACTATTATGATTTTGATTCAGAAGAAGTAAAGCAGTTCAGCGGTATGGCGGGATGCGATATGCCGGATAAGAACTGTCCGGTCTGCGGAAAACCGCTGACGAAGGACGGATTTGATATCCCGTTTGAGACATTCCTGGGATTTAAAGGAGACAAGGAGCCGGATATCGACTTGAATTTCTCCGGTGAATATCAGAGTAAGGCGCACGATTATACAGAGGTAATCTTCGGAAAGGGGCAGACCTTCCGTGCCGGAACCATCGGTACGCTTGCAGATAAAACCGCGTTTGGTTTCGTGAAGCGTTATTATGAGGAGCGTGGAGTTCATAAAAGAAACTGTGAGATTGACCGGATTGTTCAGGGCTGCGTAGGAGTGCGCAGAACTACCGGACAGCATCCGGGCGGCATTGTCGTACTGCCGCTGGGGGAAGAGATCTACTCCTTTACGCCGGTACAGCGTCCGGCGAACGATATGACAACCAAGACCGTCACAACGCATTTTGACTATCACTCCATTGATCACAATCTTCTGAAGCTGGATATTCTGGGCCACGATGATCCGACCATGATCCGTATGCTGCAGGATCTGACCGGTCTGGATCCGGCTACGGAGATTCCACTGGATTCCCCGGCTGTGATGGCACTGGTTCAGAACACCTCATCCCTCGGCATTACGCCGGATGATATCGGCGGCTGTCAGCTGGGAGCGCTTGGCATCCCGGAGTTTGGTACGGATTTTGCGATGCAGATGTTAATCGATGCAAAGCCGAAGTATTTCTCTGACCTGGTACGTATCGCCGGACTGGCCCATGGTACCGACGTATGGCTGGGCAATGCAAAGGATCTGATTCTGAGCGGTCAGGCCACGATTCAGACGGCGATCTGCTGTCGAGATGATATTATGGTCTATCTGATTCAGAAAGGTCTGGAGGAGGGACTTTCCTTTACGATCATGGAGTCCGTGCGTAAAGGCAAGGGCCTGAAGCCGGAGTGGATTGAAGAAATGAAGAAGCATGATGTGCCGCAGTGGTATATCGATTCCTGTCTGAAGATCAAATACATGTTCCCGAAGGCACATGCGGCTGCCTATGTCATGATGGCGTGGCGCGTGGCTTACTGCAAGGTGTTTTATCCGCTCGCCTATTATGCGGCGTTTTTCAGTATCCGCGCCAGCGGGTTTTCCTATGAGCTGATGTGCCAGGGGCGGGACAAGCTGGAATTTCATCTGGCAGATTATCGCAAGAGGCAGGATACGCTGTCCAAAAAGGAACAGGATACGCTGCGTGACATGCGTATTGTACAGGAAATGTATGCCCGCGGTTATGACTTTATGCCAATCGATATTTATCGTGCCAAGGCGGACCGGTTCCAGATCATAGACGGGAAGCTGATGCCTTCCCTGGGAAGTATCGACGGAATGGGAGAGAAGGCCGCAGAAGGCGTCGTGGATGCCGTGGTGGACGGCCCGTTTCTGTCACGGGAGGATTTCCGCAACCGTACGAAGGTCAGCAAGACGCTCTGCGATCTGATGGCAGATATGGGACTTCTGGGAGACCTTCCGGAAAGCAATCAGCTGTCACTGTTTGATTTTTAATTCAGGCGCACAAAACGCGCGTATGTGTCTGCAAGAGGAGGATCCTGCAATCGCAGGGTACTCCTCTTGTACGTTGCAGCAGTACAAGGTATACATTCGTGTTCCGCCGGCAAAACTGGGAAAAAGTGGTTACTATTCACAGTCGATTTGCAGACACGATAAATAGAGCGGAGCTATAACGCCGCT
>JALFHZ010000128.1 GCA_022776445.1 Lachnospiraceae bacterium | reverse complement strand
ATCCAGCTGAGCTACGCACACATATTCTTTTCTGTTGCTTCGTTATCACCGCCGCAACGATATGTATAATACACCACAAATACTTTTTTGTCAACACTTTTGCCAAAAAAAATTTAAATATTTTTCAGACCTGGTTTCGCAGCCGGCAAATCCCCCGGATATGCAGACAGGGAAGCGCATCTGAAACAAATACGTCTCCCTGTTTTTCACATACTCTATCGTTTTTTCGTCAAAACACCGCGCAGATCATAAATCGCATGACGCGGACATTTTACAGCGCACATACCGCAGCTTAAACATACCGATTCACTGATTCTCGCACAATTGTCCGCAACCCGGATCGCACTTGCCGTACAGATCCGTTCGCAGATACCGCAGCCGATACAGCTTGCCTCACAAAGTGCCCTTGCCTCTTTGCCTTTATCCTGATTGGAACATTTCACCACAATGTAGTTTGCACACTCATGCAGACGGATCACCTTCTGCGGGCACGCTTTCACACACAAACCACAGGCGATGCACTGATCCTCATCCACCTCAGCCACACCATACTCATTCATGGAAACCGCACCAAATCTGCAGACCTCCGCACATTTGCCACAGCCAATACAGCCAAAAGCACAGCTGCTTCCCTCTTTCACATGGCAGCCGCCATTACAGGCAACAAGCGCTGCACGATACGGAAATTTCTTCTTTACTGCCATAGGTCAATCCTTCCTTTCATAGGGTGTGCCGGAAATCGGCAGGCTGAAACGGCGCTTCCCGTCATAGCGGTAATACGCATCCGTAATCGCAGGAGCCGTCGGAATCGACGTGATCTCTCCTATGCCGATCGCACCACATGCCACGTTCAGACCCGGTTTATTAACAACAATCGGTTTGATCTCCGGTATTTCATGCGCACGGAACAGCCCCAGCGAACCATATTTTTCAATCGGTCTGCAGTTTTCATCGATCGGATACTGTTCGCGCAGTGCATAGCCCATAGACATCACCACGCCGCCTTCGATCTGCCCCTCGCAGGACAGCGGATTCACAGCCTTCCCCACGTCATGAGCGGCTGTCATCTTCTCAATCCTGCCGGTCTTCGGATCAATCACACACATCTGAGTCGCATAGCCATAAGCCACGTGAGAAACCGGGTTCGGCACATTCGCACCCAGCGGATCCGTTTTCGCCAGATACTCTCCGTAAAACTCCTGTCCAACCAGCTCTCCCAGAGTTTTACCGTCTTGTTTCACTTCCATCAGCTTCTCGCAGGCACGGCGGCATGCCTCTCCGGTCACAAGCGTCTGACGGGAACCGGAGGTTGTTCCGGAATCCGGAGCAATCCAGGTGTTGCTGCGTTCATAGACAATATCTTCCCGCTTCAGGTCCGTATTGGTAACTACCATCTGCACGAGAACTGTTCCCAGCCCCTGTCCGATACAGGACGCACCGGAATAAATATGGAGCTTTTCATCCGCCTCCACAACCAGCTTTACCCGTCCCCAGTCCGGAAGTCCTACGCCGACACCGGCATTTTTCATGGCACACGCAAGCCCAACCGGCTTCCCGGCTGCCAGAGCCGCATCGTAGTCCTCTTTTATGGCCTCCAGCGTCTCCACAAGCCCTGTGGATTCATCTACAATCTGCCCGTTCGGCAGTACTCCGCCCGGACGAATCGCATTGCGGTAACGGATCTCCCACGGGGTAATGCCAATCTCATCCGCCATCATATTCAGCAGCGTTTCCGTTGCAAAACAGGTCTGCGTCACACCGAATCCGCGAAACGCACCTGCCGGAGGATTGTTTGTATAATAAGCCGTTCCTTCAATCTCAAAATTTTCATAAGCATACGGACCTGCTGCATGAGTGCATGCACGTTCCAGAACCGGTCCTCCCAGCGACGCAAAGGCACCGGTATCAGAAGCCACTTTCGCCTTCACACCCATGATCCGACCGTTTTCATCACAGCCCATGGTGAAATCCATCACAAAATGATGGCGCTTCGGATGAATCAGCAGAGATTCCTCTCTGGTCAGTTTCACCTTCACAGGCCGCCCGGTCTTGTAGGCAATCAGGGCTGCATGATGCTGAACAGTCATATCCTCCTTGCCTCCGAAACCGCCGCCCACCAGTGCATTTTGACATTTTACCTTATCGGTTCCCAGCATCAGACTGCTCTCATGATACGAGCAGTAAGCAGACTGATCTGTAGAGATAATCATAACGTCTCCATCGCCATCGATATAGGCAACGGCACATTCCGGCTCCAGGAACGCATGCTCCGTCCATGGAGTCTCAAAATGGTGGGAAATCACATGCTTCGCATGACGAATTGCCTCTTCTGCATTGCCGCGCCGAACCACCTTATGCGCCTGAATATTGGACTCTTCTTCGTCAAACACCTTCGGAGCCCCCGGCGCCGACGCTTCCTCAATATTATGGATTGCCGGCAGGACTTCATATTCCACCTTGATCAGCTTTTTCGCTTTTTCCAGCGTCTCCATATCCTCTGCAGCTACCAGTGCGATCGCATCCCCCAGATAATGAGTCAGTCCACCCACCGGAATCATCGTATACTGGTCATGCTTGATATGACCGATCTTGTTCTGTCCCGGAATATCCTCCGCAGTCAGCACGGTGATTACTCCCGGCAATGCCCTGGCAGCAGAAGTGTCAATCGAGAGCACTCGTGCTCTCGGATAGCTGCTCCGCAGCGCAGAACCATAACACATACCGTCCAGATAAAAATCATCCGGATATTTTCCGCTTCCGCAGACCTTCTCCGCTACATCCAGGCGGTGCACCCTTGAGCCGATCTTCCAATCGTCCTCACTGGCTTCAGGGATTACACCTTCCCGCATGATCTTCGCTGCCAGCTTCACCGCCGCAATAATCTTCACATAGCCGGTACACCTGCAGTAATTGTTCCTCAATGCATACCGGATCTCATCCTCTGTCGGATCCGGATTCTTATCCAGCAGTGCTTTCGTACAGATCACCATCCCCGGAATACAGAAACCACACTGTACCGCACCGGCCGCACCGTATGCGTAGGTGTAAACCTGACTCTCCCACTCGCTCAGGCCCTCCACCGTTACAATCTTCTTTCCCTCCAGGGAGTCCGTACTCGGAACACAGGATTTACATGTTTCTCCATCAATGATCACGGTGCAGGCACCACAGGCACCCTGGCTGCATCCGTCCTTAACCGACGTCAGATGCAGTTCATCGCGGAGGAAACGCAGCAAAGACTGTTTCCTTGAGGTATGAACCTCCTGTCCATTCACATAAAACGTATACATTTCTCCTCACCCTTCCTGTATTTTTGCACAGTCATTTGTTCACTATTCCCTGTACACAGGAATCTATGTATCCATTTTATCATAGAATAGACAAAAAGCAATGGTTTTTCTAAAAATTTATTAGATTATCTAATTTTTTTTGTGATTCAGTTCACGGACTGCTGCCCCAGCAGATAATTTATAAACTGCTGAGCGGTACGTCCGGAGATGCCTCCATGACTCAGCTCCCACTTATTGGCCTCCGCGCGCAGCAACTGCTCCTCCATCTCAATGCCGGCCTTGCGGGCAAGTTCAATCACAATGTGGAAATATTCCTTCTGTGACGGTTTGGAGTAATTGATGGTTACACCAAAACGATTTACCAGAGACAGCTTCTCCTCCATGGTATCTGAGCGATGCATGCCGTTGCTGTTCTCCACATCATCACGATCACTCCAATTCTCCTTGATCAGATGACGGCGGTTGGAGGTCGCATAAATCAGAATATTATCCGGTCTTGTCTCCACGCCGCCTTCAATGACCGCCTTCAGGAACTTGTACTCCACCTCAAATTCCTCAAAAGACAGATCATCCATATAGATAATAAAACGATAGTTGCGGTTTTTAATCTGGGCAATCACCGCGGAGAGATCCTTAAACTGATGCTTGTAAATCTCAATCATGCGCAGCCCCTGTCCGTAAAACTCATTGACAATTGCCTTGACACTGGTGGATTTTCCGGTACCACTGTCACCAAACAGCAGCACATTGTTCGCTTTCTTCCCCTCCACAAATGCACGGGTATTGTCTACCAGTTTCTTTTTCTGAATCTCATAGCCGATCAGATCATCCAGCATAACCGTATCCATGTTGTTGATCGGGCAGAACTTCACGCGGCCCTCTTCCACCGGCTGAATTCGAAATGCCTTATTCAGGCCGAACATACCGACACCAAAAGCCTTGTAAAAACCGGTCACGCAGTCAAAAAACTCCTGCTCATCCTTCGCCTCTTCCAGACGAAGACTCAATGCCTGTACTTTTTCACTGACATTTTTATTGTACATCAGATCTTTCTTTCCGATTGCCCGATAATTGGAAATCCTGCTGAAGCAGTCGATTCCCAGATATTCCTCCAGCTTGCTGAAATCATACCGGAACAGATCCTGAAATGCCCTGAAATCTCCCTTTGCGAAGTAATTTACACTTCCGTCGTTTGCCCCCACTTTCTCGCAGGTAATGCTGAACGGATTCTCACTGGTAATCAGCAAAAATGTCAGATAATTATGCCAGAGGTTCTTATCAAATCCATAATCCGTAGCCACCTGAAGAAGGTGCTTCATCTGTGTGAATACCCGGGTAACCAGCTCTTCCTTCGTCTGCGTGCCGTCATCCATCTTCCGAACAATGTCTGCCAGCTGCATCAAGATCGTATCCTGAGGCATATCACCGTAAATCAGTAATCTGGAAACTATTTTATACATACTATTCATCCTCTCTTCGCGTTGTTATTCTTGTTGTACCTCACTATATCATATTTTTCCGCAAAGTAAAAGGCAGAATAGCTTTCGCTATTCTGCACAGTATGGGGAACAATAAATTGATAGTGGGCACTTGCTTCCATTGCTTAAGCTGCAATGTACTTTTCAATATCACGGCGCAGATCACTGCACTCGTCCGCATATACCTTCAAAACTGCAACATGATTAAAACCCAGGTTAATAATACCAAGAAGTGATTTTGCATCTACAACAATACTTCCGCGGCTCATGTCCATCGCATATGGATATTTCTCCACAAGATTCACAAAATCCAGTACTTCACTCGGATTGCTAAAGGTAACATTCAGTTCATTCATTGTATTTTACTCCTTTTTATCCATCTTAACCAATAAACTGCAAATCATACACAACCCCTGATGATTATCCCCTGTTCCTTTACATTAACCCCTCGTTTTAGTGTTATATCCTCTTAACAATTACATTTTATCATCAATATGGAAAATACAAAGTAGAAATTTTTAAAAAAGGAGTAGCTTTTTAAGCTCTTTTGTCGTTTTCTGACTTATTGTCCCGTTTTTCTGTATTCTGCAGGCAGCATGCCCACCTCTTCCTTAAATACTTTGCTCATATATTTCGGATCCGAATAGCCAACCATATCCGCAATCTGATTCAGTTTCAGGCTGGAATGCAGGAGCAGTTCCTTTATTTTATCAATCCGATAGTGTTTCACAGTATCTCTGAACGAAACCCCGGTTTCCTTCTTGAACTGAGAACTCAGATACTCTTCGGATACATACAGTTTCTGTGCCAGTTCCTCCAACGTAATTCCCTGCATGTAATACTCCTCAATCATAGCCCGTGCCCTTTTTACCAACGAACTGTACCCTTCCAATTCTTCTCCCGGCATATTCACCGTCTGACAAAGTGAAACAAACACAGTCTCAATTTCTTCCCATGTCACCGCCTTCGTCAGCTGTGCAACCATACTCTGCGTGGGAACCGGAACATTTATACGTCCTCCGGCCCGCCCCAGGGTCAGTACATTCAGGCAGAATCGGATCGCCGCTCCCCGGATATCATCCGGGTGATGAACACCATCACGAACGGACTGAATGAAATATCGCACCACCCGTTCAAAAGAAGCCGGATCGGCATCAGCCAGAGCCTGACGAATCAGACTTTCCATATCCAGAGGATACTTGATCGGCATCACTTCAGATGAAGCCAGCAGCTGAGGCGTAATCAGCGTACCATCCGGAAAGCTCAGACTCCACATCCGCTCTTCCTGCATCTGGTTAAATGCATCCGCCATCTCTTTCAGTCCATTACATTCACTCCAGGTACAGACGATTTTGAATTTCAAAACACGTTCCAGTACAATCCCCACCATATCCTCATAACGTTTCCGAATCACATTCCGATCCTTCATCTGATAAAGAATCACGCCAACCATCTGGTATCTGGAGAATCGAAGAATCATCCACCGATAATCTCCCGCACGGCTGATATTGCTCTCCAAAAGCTGCTCCACCGTTCCTACATTATGATCGTAGTGATCCCCCAGCCATATCGCCAGCATAGCAAACGGTTCTTTGACATTCAGAGCATACTTCTCCTGCGTAATCTGATTCAGTTCTTCATCAATCGGAAATTCCGCCAGTATGCATCCGCGGAAGATCTGCTCCAGAGACAGTGCCCATTCCTTCAGATATTCCGTTCCGCGCTCTTCTTCCAGTGTTTTCTCCACATTTTCCAGCGTTTTCTGCAGTTCCGGAATGCGAATCGGCTTCAGCAGATAATTCTCAATATTCAGCTCAATTGCCCGCTTTGCATATGTAAAATCCGAATATGCAGTCAAAACAACAACCTTACATTGCACCCCCTGTCCACGAAGCCGTTCCATCATCGTCAGTCCATCCATCTCCGGCATCTGAATATCCATTATCACCAGCTCCGGTCGCATTCTCGAAATCACTTCCAGACCTTCCACCCCATTGGAAGCTGTTCCAACCACCTGATAGTCCGGATTCAGTTTCGGAAGCATGTGACACAATCCATTTCGTATTGACTTCTCATCTTCCACCACTACTATTTTCACTGTTATCCCCTTCCCCATAAATTGCTTCAACAAACAAATGAACCGTCGTCCCTGCCCCCTGCGTGCTTTCAAAATAAATATCCTGATTTTCCCCGTAATACAGCCTCAGACGTTTTCTCACGTTTGTAATTCCCAGATGACCTTTCAGAATCTCCTGCCCGGAATTCAGCTTTTTCAGAAATTCCGGTGCTATTCCGCAGCCATTGTCCTGAATTGCGACATGAATCTGATTTTCTGCCAGCCGCATGCGAATCTTCAGAATACATGTCCCCTTTTTACCGTAAAAACCATGGTTGATCGCATTCTCCAAAAACGGCTGAAGAAGAAGCTTATGAATCCGGTATCCGCCCAGGATATCCGGCACATCCACTTTCACTTCCAGTTCCTGATCCAGTTTTTCCTTCTGAAGCATCACATACTGCTGCAGCCAGCTGAGCTCCTGTCGGATAGAAACCGTATCTCCGGGATTACGAATGGAATATCGAAGAATATCCGCCAGCGCCCCTACCATACCGCTGATTTCATACTCTCCATGCTCAATCGCCTTCCAGTTAATCGTATCCAGTGTATTGTACAGGAAATGCGGATCAATCTGAGCCTCCATAGCCGATAATTCCGCATTTTTCTGCTCCGTCATCGATATGCGCACCTTTTCCAGAAGAACTCCTGTTTCCGATACCATCTTGTTGAATCCGTCCGCAATCTGAAGCAGTTCCTTCGATGTGAGATCTTCTGACGATATCTGAACTGAGAAATCTCCGGCCTGCACACGCGTCATGGCTTCTTCCAGCTCTTTTACTTTATTCAGAATCGGTTTTAAGGACCATCGCAGAATCATGCTGACAAATACAATCAACCCCAGGGAATATCCGATCCAGATCAGTAAATGATGTCGGAGCGCTCTCTGGTAATCGGACATCGAATAAAAATCGTAAAAAATCCATCCGCTGGTTTCATTCTCTATGTACTGAACTCTCCTGCCTCTCATCTCAATTTCATGAATCTGCCGATGAATCAGATCATGATCCTGGGCTGCGATTACCCGTTTCCCATCACTGATAAGCATCAGAGAGCCCTGCTTCGTCTGGATGCTTTTCCAGAGAACATCCTGATTGATACTCATAATAACCGTTCCGATTTCCCGGTCAATATTTCCGTAATCCACAATGCGCCTTGCAATCTGGAATAAATGCCCGTTTCCGGAATCCTCCAGCATCACATGAACGCCTCCGCTGTAAACCGTTCCGCTTCGAACTTCCGGAACAAGCACATGATCTGCCCAGGTTGTCCTGACAGATGACGATTCCCCCCGATCATAGAAAAAACGCTTTCCATCTCTGGTAACCAACGTGATTCCTTCCACTCCGTCATTTCGATTGCAGATATGGCTCAATTTACGTCTCAATTGATTCTGATTGACATCCAGTTCGTCCTGGCTTTCATTAATCTGTTCCACCAGATCCACAAGCGAATCATCCGTACAAAAATCATACAATACAGCTGAATATTTCTCCAGAATCAGATCCAGCATCATGTTTCCCATCTTGATCTCATTCTTCGCATCTGATTCCAGAGTCAGATTAACGATCTGCCAGATTCGGGTCTGATTAAAAATCACAAACAGCGTCATAGGCAGAATTAATGCCCAGACTGCCAGAATTATCATCTGCTGAGCCAATGTCCTATTTCCCTTCATTCTGTTCCTCCTGAATCTTTTGGATCGCCTCTGCCAGATCGTCCAGGATCTCCGGTTTGGCAGTCTGAAGAATAATTTCATTAATCGTTTCAGACACCGCAATGGAAACCGGCGGCCAGGCAGGGGACATATCTCTCAGGCGACAGTGTTCCAGATAAGAAGCATACTTTTTCAATTCCGGATCCTGTTCTACCTGCCATTGCAAAATATCATTCCGCGGCGACATCATGCCAACTTTCATAATATAGCTTTTTATCCGCTCCTGGTTTGCCATAAACGCCACAAACTGCATGGAATCACTGATGTGTTCCATGCTGGTAACGGTCAGAACCTCTCCTCCTATTACTGAAATCGGGCGATCTCCGTTGGGGATCTCAGCCACACCAAACTTCAGCTTCGGATTGGCCTCACGAATTACCTTTTCTTTTCCGGAAGTGCTGAACATCATAGCCAGGTTCCCTTTTGCAAATTCCCTTGTAATATCCGACAGCGTCATATTTACACTGCTTTTACTCATCGCACCAGAATCAATCAGCTGCCGCAGAAAATCAAATGCTTCCTGGCTCTCCCGTGAATTGATATCCTGAATGGATCCGCCCTTTGCCCACAGAATCGGCAAAAAACAGAAAGAACTCTCCTCGCTCTGCAGAGACGGGAATGCACAGCCATAAACCTCCGCCGACGATACGCGTTTTGCTGCTTCAATAAACTCATCCAATGTCCTCGGCACAGGAACTCCGGCCTGTTCCAAAAGCTCTTCATTATAATAAAATACCAGGCAATTCAGCCCCAGAGGCAACCCGACATACGTTCCATCCGGTTCACGACAGCTTGCCAAAGCCGGCTCCAGATACTTCTCTTCAACCACAAATCTTGATGTATCTTTCAAAACGCCCATGGAATCGTAATACTGTACATCCGAAGAATCCACAATTGCCAGATCCGGTGCCTCTTGATCCGCAACTGCCAACGCTAATGTCTTCTTAAAATCCTCATCCGGAACATATTTTGGTACAATCATCATCTCCGGATGACGCTCATTAAACGCATCGATCAATTCCAGCAGACATTGCCTTGTCTCCGTGTCATCCCAGTAATACCACAACTGAAGCTCATTTTGGACGACTTCCTCTTCCTGCACCCTTTTCCCACATGCGGCAAGCACCAATATTACAGCCAGTATAAGAATCATTCCAACTCTCTTTTGCTTCATTGTCGCCCCCCGGCTTTCGCCTTACGATTTTAAAAACAGAAATCAGTCATTCCATGACTGATTTCTGCATCCTTGTGTGTTCCTCTTTGATCTCCTTATATAACTGATAAAACGTCCACGAACAGTTCGTTTCTGTTACAACTGCTTTTAAATGAATCTTCGGCACACCTGCTTTACGAAGGTTCAAAAGCAATTCATCAATCCTGTATCCGGAAAAATTATGCATCACCAGTACTTCATCCCTGATTTCAGCAGACGTTTCCGGCTGTGCTTCCGGATCCTGTCTCACGTCATATCCTGGCAGGCCAAGCAGGCCTCCGATCGTTTCCCTTGTCTGTTCCTCCGCCACATTACGAATCCGAATCCCCATACGAACCAAAACTCCTTTTAGTTTCGTCACATTCGGTCCCTGCACCGGTGTATAATATAAAACGGTCTCCTGAACAGCCTGTTTCCTTATCATATCGATTGTCCTTTCAGCTTTCCTTATTCTCTTATATATTGCCCCGCAACACCATAATTTGAGTCTAACAAACTTGCTTTTCTCTGTCAAGAAAGTATCCGATTTGTTTTACAGGAAACAAAAAAGCCTTAAATCACCGTCCGGAAATTTAAGACTTACATAAATTAAGAAATGCCGCAGGCCGGAATCGAACCGGCACGGGAGATTAGTCCCGCAGGATTTTAAGTCCTGTGCGTCTGCCAGTTCCGCCACTGCGGCATTCTTGGCTC
>JALFHZ010000085.1 GCA_022776445.1 Lachnospiraceae bacterium | reverse complement strand
CAAAACAGATCGAACCGGTACCCGAAATCAACGCAAGTGATATGCCATCCGACATATGCAGAAAGATTTCACAATCATTCATCACATACAAAATCTCAGGACGAAATCCCATTTCCTCAAATGTATCCCGTATACTCTTTTCCAGAGAAGGGGAATCAATTCCGCTGGCTGCCACACAGATACCGTCACACTCATCAGGAGACAGTCCCATCGACTGTAATGCAGGCAAAACCAGTTTCCGACAGCGCAGTCGGCTTTTTTCAGGTCCATCGGTATTGATGCTGCATCCGTCTGACTGAAAGGTTCCCAACTCTGTTCCATCCACAGCACAGCATTTCAACCGTCCATGAGTACCCCCAATATCAAGTCCCGCAAAATAATTCATCCTATCTGTCCTCATTCCTCTTTTTTTCGAAATGCCATCGGAGTTTCTCCGTAATATTTTTTAAAATACCGGATAAAACTCTGTACATTGTTGTATCCCAACTGCTCTGCAATATCCTTTACTTTCAATGCAGGAACCTGCAGGATCAGTTCTTTCGCCTTCTGCATCCGAATATAAGTAATGTATTCAAGAACCGTATATCCCGTTTCCTCTTTAAAAATAATACTCAGATACCCGGAAGATAAAAATACGCTTCCCGCCACATCATCCAGTGACAGATCTTTGTTATAATTGGAGACGATAAACGCAATTGCCTGCTCCACATTCGGTGAATATGACTGTTCCTTTCGACTGAAATTCCTGACACAAGCCAGAAGTATTTTCTCCGATACTTTTTCCAGTTCCTGCAGATTTCCGGCACTGAAAATCTTGCCAAAAATCTCTCGTTCGTTGTATTCCTTCGGCAGTACTCCTCCAAGTTCCAAAACATTATTGATCAGATTACTGCAGATCTGAAAATAACAAAACCTCGTATACTGAATATCTGTTGCTTTCAGGCTCAATTCACTTGTCAGTGCATGCAGGGTCTCCACAGCCTCTTCTTCTTTGCCTTCTGTTACAAAACGGTTCAGCTTGTTCTCCGTCTCTTTCTTATGATATTCGTTTTTATAATCCGCTGCCGGAGCCGTTTCATAAATCAACGTGTACTTTCCTTTAAAAAACGTCTTTTCCAGAGTCCTCAATGTTTCCGAATAGATCAGACACATATTTTCCAGATTCTGGAAACTTCGGCTGACACAGCAGGTAGTCAGGACACCGCTGCATTCTTCCATTTCCTGCTTCTGTTGTTCAAGCATTCCAAGGAAATTTTCATAATCCAGATCCGTATTAAAAATCCCCACCAGTCTGTTCTGAGTCATTCCTGCCACAAAACCGCCAATCAGGGCTTCCGAATTAATCATATTTTGATATGCATTTTGTGCTGAAAGGCGATCTTCCTCGCTGTCGCATTCCACTACCATTAGAACGAACCAGGTATAATCCATTTTCTGATGCATAAGCCGTTTCAAATGTTCAAACCGCTCTTCATCAAATTCTTCTGTCACCAGTTTCCTGACAGAATCCCGCACTATGGATGGAAGTCCATATTCCTTATCCGTCTGCATCTCATGAAATACATTTTCAATGAGCATATACTCATCTTTAACAATGTTTGGTTCATTCTTAACCGTCATACCTGCAAGCTTGCTTCCCAGGCGCTTCAATGGTCTGTAAAAATACAGGGAAAAACCGTATATAATCACGGAGGCCGCAGCAATCACCAGACAACTGACCAGGATGATCATACGCTTCACTTCACCTGCTTCTCGTGTCAGATATGTATAATCCTGAACTGTGCCCAGTACAAGATTGGACACCTGAGAGCAATTTTTATACAGCATCAGCTTTCGTCCATCACGCTCAAACTTCTCCGTTTCTGCTCTCTGATTTTTAAGTTGTTCTGCTAAACCATCTGACCATTCTCCATCACTGCCAATCAGGATTCTTCCTTCTTCTGTCATCAGATAGCTTTTTACCATCTCGTCCTCATTGCCTATCATAAGGTTGCTGGTAAATGCCGACTGATCTACAGTCAGGATGATATAAACCGTCTTCTGACCCTGAATCGGTTCCAAACACCGAATCAGATCCAGACTTTTCCCATTGTCAGTCTCTCTGACCGTAAAAAAACTATTTTGTGGAAACTCAATGTTGACTTCATCCTTCCGAATTGTCGTCTTTGCTTTTTCAGTAATGGAAATGCCCCTCTGCATATCCACCAGCCGGATTCCTTCCACCAGACTATTATTAGAACAGACATTTTGAAAATGGCGTATGATGTTCAAAAGTATCATCGGTCTTTCATAATCTGATTCACTGGTCATAATCAGATTAAATACATTTTTATCCCCAATAATCAGATACACCGTCTCATCCAGCTGACGTACACGCTCATCCATAGCCTGCCTTTTTTCTTCCAACATACTTTCATTGAATGTAACCATGCTGTTTAAAATCAGGCGAGTACTATATACACTGCAAACAGTCGAAATCATACAAATAAAAATTACTGTAATAATAATATTGACAATATATAGTTTATAAAAAACCGCGCTCTTTGATGTTAGCTGTTTCCTGTCCATCTGCCATTCCTCCTATCTGTTATCATAACAAAATGACAGATAAAAAGCAATGATACAAGCTACCGGCTTCATCTCGATCTGCAATGCCTCCACACCTGGAACCAGGTTATATATCCGCTGACTGCCGTCAGGAAGCCCCATCGTTCCCTGTTCCATAATAACTTTTATCCGTACATTGTCTTTTCGGATAGTCACACTGTTATTTTCCTGAATCACTTCTTCCTGTGAAACCGATATAACCGGAAGCATCCACCTGGCAGCCTCCGGAGCATGAACTGTTACATGAATGCGATCATCTTCAAAACCATACCGGATCCGATATTCCCCACCATACATGCACTGTTTCTGTAGGCTTGTCAAATTTCCCTGTACTTCCACAACCGCTCCACATGTCTCGTTTGTCCATCGCATCTCACAATTCTCATCATACATATTACTATATATAATATTTTCATTTCGACATACCAGCCTTGGGGTAATGCATTCATGATGCACAAAACGTGGGAATGTCATATTGTATGGTTCCTTCAAGCTGTACTGACTCATACCGGCACATAATATCAGCCCGGCCTTCTCATGCCACAGAAGCGACAAGGTCCCGCCTGCGGCATGCCCGCCCGGCAGTTTCACATATTCCCAGTCATAAGCTGTCACCGTAGCTGTATAATCCGCTCCGGGAATAAAACAGGTATCCAGCTCTCTGATATACTCTACCTGTTTCATCCGCCCCCGCGGCAGCTGTCCATCCCGTAGTCGTGATGCAAGTCCCTGATCCAGGATTTCCGCCAACACTTTAGCATGGCTGAATGTATGGTGAATGCAGGGTCGTTCTCTTATTTTATAAAGATGAAGACCGCCATATAAAATCCCCTCATGGGTACATGCTTTCAATAGCATCAGATTTTTATAAGCCGCAATCCCAAAATCCGGTTCCTGATCTGCTGCCAGCAGATATCCCAGAATACATCCATCCGAAGTCCTGCTCCCCCAATATGTCCACTTATAATTTCTGGTTCCAAAACTGTTATCCATTCCTCCATCATCCAGCATAAAAAGCAGATGCCGCTTCATAACTGCCCGAATCCTGTCCTGCAGTCCGCAATCATCAACCTTCTTTGCATACTGCAAAAATACCGGAAGGGATTCCTCCAGATTGTACCCCACATCCATCGGACGGCATCCTCTCGGACTGACTCCATCCGTCGGTCTTCCTTCTCCAATTAAAAGTCCGCTCTCTGTCAGCTGCGGAACTGCAAGCTGTGCAAGTTCTCTCGCACGGATCCTGTAACGTTCTTCATCAAAATACTCTGCACAAAGTTCCAATGCAAAACTGCATGCAATCCGATAATTGACGTTGCACACTTCAAATTCAGAAAATGTACTCAGAAAATCTGCTGCTTTAGCAACCCTTTGTTTCCACTGCTCATAAGTTCTTTTTTTCAGCAAATGCCCATGCAATCTCAATGCCTCGATAAGCTGAATCACAGAAAATACAGTAGTTCCTTTCCACTGGGAGTTTATATCATTGACGTAGGAACCATCCTCTCTGGATACGGTGTGTTCTGCCCATTCAAACAGAAGTATAGCTGCTTCCAGATATCTCTCATCCTGATCCGTATCAGCCAGATAAAGAAAAGGATAGATTGCGTCAAAACACCTTCCATGAATCATTCCACAGGCAGGACACAAAATACCGCCTTTCAGAGTGGGCTGTTCCGTATTCATAATCTGCAGCTTTAAAAGTGCACCACACCATTCTCGCAACAGTTTTTCACAGATTTGCTTCACTCTCATTCCTCCTGTTCTTTCGTATCAAAGGTAAAACAGGTAATCTTATCACCATAAATTACTGTAAAACCACATGCTTCCCTCTGATAAACCGGGCACTGCATCCATTCTCTCTGTGCTTCCTCCATCGTTCTGGTTCCCAGAACTGCACAGGCCAGCCAGGTCTCACCTTTTCCAATCTTCCCCATTAATGCCGGGAGTTTTGTCCGGGAATACATCAGATTGGTGTTTGGATGAGGCAAAATCACACTTCCTCTACGGTCTCCCTCCAGATTGACAATCGCTGTACACCCCCAGGGATACCATGCTTTTGCCATGGTATCCTCCGCCTGCACACAGCCATTTACCACCAGCGATTCGTAGCTGTCACAATTGACCGCATAGGCGCCTTCCCCACCAGTCAAAAATCGATCGCTTAAGATTCTGTGAACTCTCACATGCCAGGAACCACAGGGAATCAGCCAGGTATGAATCATCACATCCTTCCACGGCTTCCATACACTGCTGATTCCCCTCGCATCCACAGTTACTGACTCGCATCTGCGGCGGACCCGGTACAAATTGTCATCTTGTTCACACAGCGCCAGCATAGAATCAAAAGCTCCCTGATCATAACCATATTCGCCACCGGGCACGCTGAATCCGAATACATTGGAATATGCAAACTTCTCATATTTTGCAGCCATAAAGCTCGGCTCAAATCCGGCATACTGACCGGATGTCAAAGCCTGAATGTGTCTTCCTTGTTCTCCTCGCATAACAATCATAAATGGATGTTTTTGTACGGATATCCGTCCCAAAGCTGGAAGTTCTTCCTCATCCGCCTGCCAAAACGGGTGTTCTTTCGGAAGGGCAAGGACCAGAAATGCTTTCATAGCCCAAGCAGGAGATCCCGGAGCATTATAAAACTCAGCCATTTTCAGATTTGGATATCTGAATCCGATGGTTAAAAGACCATCCTCATCCCAGATTGGCTGCCGTATCCACCAGCGAATGTTGCGAAATAGAATTCCTTTTATCACGCCCCAAGAATATCCTTCCACACCAGCGTAAACCATGGCACTCCAAAAAGCCGCCATGGCAAAACGGTAAGTCAGACTTCTGCCAAAAGGCAGTGCATCTCCTTCCTTTCCAAACCAGAAGATGAAATCTTTTGCAAACAGTGCCGCTCGTTCCCGATAGCACACTGCCCGCTGATGATCTTCTTTGTCCATCAGAGCCGCATAGATCAGCCCATAATAATGCATGGCAAATGCCACATAATAATCCCGCTGCAAAGACGGACCATCCGAATACCATCCGTCTCCCAGATAGTTTTTATCAATCAGAGAAAGCGCACGATCCATGATTTCCTGACTGTATACAGCCCCGACTTTTTTCAGTCCCAGATTCACAATCACCGGAAAGAACAGCCAGTTATTGGCTGCCAATGGTGCTTCATTGATCTGACTGAGCCATTGCGCCAGATTTTTCTTTTCCTTTTCATCAAGCGGATCCCAGATCTGTTCACGAACCAAGGCCAAAGCCAAACCCAACGAAGCCATTTCAACAATCTTCTGATCCTTTCCTTCCAATATTCCCCAGTATTCTTCGGAATAGGGATCAGTTCCCTGCCGAATTCCCTGCCGGTAATCCTCCCAAAGTTCACTTTCCCATCCTCCCGCACTAAGCGGGACCAGCCCGAACAAAGGGCGTAAAACCCCCTCTATCCAGGCTGTTTTATGTGGGTATCTGGCTGCAGTTTCTCCTGCATTCATAAAAGCCTTTCCCCGACTGAATTTTTCAGCTGCACAGGAAACCATTGTCTCTGCCAATAACTGCAGATCTTCTCTTGATCTGAGAAAGTTTTCCCTGATGTCCCTCATATGTTCTGTCATCTGATTATTCTTCCTTCCTGACAAATATAGGAGATACATAGGCCATCTGTCGATTTTTCTGTGCTACTTCCAGATGATAATAATCCCATTCGTTCTCAGGACTATTGTCTTCCAGTTCGAGATCAAACTGATAACGGCTCTCCGGAACAGCTTTATAGATTTTGAATGCCTGAGAATGATAATATTCCATGTGGTTGGTATATCCATACTCCAGCAGATCTCCAATGGCTGCCGTATAAGTCTTACCATTCAGAGCAACCATAACTTTTGTACTCAGGTCACCTCTAATCTTCACAACAACAGCAGAAACTGTCGGATGAAGGGTAGATTTATTGCCTGTCGTATCACAGGACCAGGTAAACCGATTCGGATTTTCCAGACAGGACTGCGTGCAGATATCATTAATGTTGTTCTCATCGTAAGCTTCATCTTTGGAGGGCGCAAGTACACTTCTTCCCCGGAAATAGGTGTTGTAATCCTCAATCTGACCACCCTCTACCGACATCACACCATCCCAGTGATACAGCTTCTGTTTCCCCCATCCCATTTCCACTCGCAGTTTATAACAGCCCTGGAAATTGGTCTTCTGATAGCTTTCTCCGTTGATTACATGATGCGGTTTCCCATTTTTATACAAAACAATCTTGTCCAAAGTACCCTCTGTCTCTACATGAGCCGTGATTTTTCTCTCATTCGATTTTATCTCACTTCCCATCCAGGCACCGTTTACCTTAAAATCACAGAGGATTTTGTCACCAGTCACTGCATAAGTTCGCCTTGCTTTGATGGCATCCCAGATACTTTCCCGTGTCCGCTCCTCCGCAATAACCGCTGCCAAACCGTCTCCATAAGATCCAGGAAATCCGGCGTGATGATCGGTGGAACCCACAAATCCAAAATGTCTCCCTCTACGCAATCCCTCATCTACCATATTTCTTGTATCTCTTGGTCCCATATTATGATAATATGGATAATCAGCATCTTCATTCATGGAGCAGCCATGTTTGGAAAAAACCTCAACCACCGGTGAAATCTGACTATTGTATTTGTCCCAACTGATACCACGGTAATCCGGTGTATACCCAATATGATGGGGAATCGCAATCGCTTCCACGCCGCAATCCTTCACCAGTTCCTCAGGCGACCTGCGATAGATCAGTTCCAGATTATCATCCATAGAGATCAGATGATGATCTCCATATTCTCTGGAGTGCATTTCATATCCCTGGAATGTTACAAAATCATCGGAATTAGCTTCTGCTACGGTCTTCCGGATTTCCTCCCAATGTTCTTTTATTTTTGCAAATCCTACCTCATGGAAATTCACAACAAACTCTGTCTCTGGAGTCTTTTCATACATATCCGGCCACATGGCATGTCCCGTAAATGCAGCAAAATCCAACTGGCTCTTTGCTCTTTCGATCGCATTTTCCAGACTCCCGAATCCATAGGTAATGCCGCAATGGTTATGTAAATCACCAAAATATACTTTCATCTCGTTCCTCCTGCAACAGTCTACCGCCCCTCTGTCATTTTAAAAAATATTTGTTTCATGTTTCAGTTTGATCAACGCTTCTGTAAAGAAATAATCTCCATAGATGATAGGCACATTCACATGTTTCTTTTTTGCATAATTAACCGTTCCGTGCAGGATCATAGCCTGACTGTTTTCAGACAAATCATAGTGATGCTCATATAATCCTTTCAGAATCTGCAAGGCCTTTTCATAATAAAATATCTTTTCCGGACCGTCTTCCATGATGCTGCTCAATTCCAAAAGCCCTGATGCTGTACATGCTGCCGCCGAAGAATCCAACACGAACTGATCTTTCTGATCGGTACGGAAATCCCAGTACGGCACCTGATCTTCAGGAAGATGTGCCAGAAAATAATTGGCAGTATTCTTTGCAGCAGTGCAATAATCCTTTTTTCCAGTTTCCCGATACGCCAAAGTCATACCATAGATCAGCCATGCCTGTCCTCTTGCCCAGGCAGAATCGGCATCCTTACCCTGGCCGCCCAGATTTTCAATTTTTTCACCAGTATAGGGATCGAAACTTACAATATGAGCCGTAGTATTGTCCGATCTCACAAAATGTTTCAGCACAGTATCTGCATGGGCCTCTGCAATATGATAGAACCTTGGATCCTTTGTTTCCCTGGAAGCCCAGAACAAAAGCGGGATGTTCATCATGCAGTCAATGATCGCCCATCCTTTAGAATTTGGATCTACCTCATCCGTCCATGCCCGAATGAATCTTCCTGCCAGATTAAACCTTCCTGCCAGGTGGCTTGCAGCTTTCAGACCTCGAACCTTAGACGTTTCATTGCCAGTCAGTTTATAATCGATGACTGCTGAAGGAAGCCACATAAAACCAACATCATGATGAAGGGTCACAAAACCATCGAGCACCTCATCCATGCGTTTTTCCAATGCTCTTGCCAGATCAAGTGCCCGCTCGTCTTTCGTTTCTTCATAATAAAGCCACAGAAGTCCCGGCCAGAAACCGGACACCCAAAACGCCGGGCCCTGATCATTATAAACCCCATCATAAGCCACATGCGGAAAATGTTCTCCAATGCGGTCTATATTCTTTTCAATCTTGCTCAAGCTCATTTCCAGCGCTTGATCTGCCCATGCCAAATTCATGCTTTCGTTTCTCTCCATTTAAAATAGTCCCCCCGTTTTTCATGATATTTTCTACAGGCTGTATGCATCTTTTCCAGTGCATCCCGATACTTCACCTCTCCTGCCACATTCTTCATTTCCTGCGGATCATTCCAGAGATCATACAATTCGTGCTCATGAAGGCTGTCATATACATACTTGTACCTGCCGGAAATAGCTGCTCTTCGAATCGTTCCGTAACCGGGATTACCAGAATATTGAGAATATACGATTCGTTCTTCCTCTCCTTTTTTAGAACGCACCGTCGACAACAAAGAAACGCCGTCACCTTCCCCTGGTTCTATCCCTGCAAGTTCACAAAATGTTGGCCGAATATCCAAATGAGAGATCACTTCTCGTACAATCCCCGGCTGTTCTCCCGGTACCTTTATAACAAAAGGAACATTGACTGCTTCCTCATACATTTCCATTTTCTGATACATGCCGTGCTGCCCCAGATTATCTCCATGGTCAGAAGTAAAAAGAATACAGGTACGATCATAGATCCCCTTCTCCCTCAACGCATCCAGTATCTGACCAAACATTTCATCTGCCATAGTGGTCAGTCCCAGATGGGCTGCCCATGCCTTTTTCCATTCTGCCATACTGACACCATCGGCCAGTTGAGCCGGTACACCTCTGCGGCGAAGAGCAGGTTCTTTTTCTGCTGTCACACCAATATTATCGGGGAGAACCACCCGTTCTGGGTCATACATGCTGTAATAAGGCTCCGGAACTTTAAATGGTGGATGAGGCGCCCACAGGTATACAAACAGCGCAAAGGGTTCCTCCTGGTTATCACTTAAAAATTCCAATGCCTTTTCTTTAAAATAATAATCTTTAAACTGCTCTATCGGTCTATCCCACTGTATTACCTGGTGCCCACTGTAAAGCTTGCTGACATAAGCCCCTTCTATTTCCTCTTCTACTCTTGTCAGCTGCTCCGGTGACCGTTTCGTGACAATTCCATTGGAATCTGCCCATTCCTCATAATCTTCCTGACTGATAAAAAAATCCAGTCCCTGCTCTCTCATAGGTGGCTGAACCCTAATATGGTCTACCCCTACATGTCCGACCCGATATCCGGCTTTCTGAAGTGTCTTGTGAATCGGCTCATAATCTCCAGCTGTAATCCCCTTCCAGTCATTAAAAACTACACCGTTCTCCGTAGGATACCGTCCGGTCGCCAGCGCAGTCCTCGCAGGTACACAAAGCGGGCATGCATTATAGGCTCGCTCAAAACGAACGCCCTCTTTTGCCAGTCGATTCAAATTAGGAGTTACCTCTCGCCCGCACTGAACCATACCTGTCATATCATTTCTCTGATGATCTGTCATAAACAGCAATAAATTCGGTCTTTTTTCCATTATCAAGTCTCCCATGGCAATGATTATTTCTTTCAAATGATATCAGGCTACCGCCGTAAGTTCCCCTTAAATAGGGAACCTGCGGCGGAAAACAAAATTTTTGATCGCAGTTTAGCCTTTCACGGAACCCATCATTACTCCCTGAGTAAAATGTTTCTGCAAAAACGGGTAAACACATATGATAGGCAAAACAGTAATTACGATCGTTGCCATTTTAAAGTTTTCCGGATTCATAAATACTTCACCGCTGCTGTTTAAATCGTTCGCGATCATATCAATGATGTTGCGAAGCACAACCTGAAGCGGCCACCTGAAATCCGTATTGATATAAATTGTAGCATGCAGAAACTCATTCCAATGCTGCACTGCATAGAACAGAGATATCGTTGCCAACGATGCTTTCGACAATGGCAATACAATATTCACCAGCGTCAAGACATCTCCGCATCCGTCAATCTTTGCCGCATCGATCAAACTTTCCGGAATGCTCTTAAAAAATTTAGTTAAAATCAAAAGATTATATACATTCACCGCCATAGAAGCAATCAAAGACCACAGGCTGTCCAGCAATCCAAATCCTTTGATTACCAGGTATGTTGGAATCATACCGCCATTAAACAGCATCGGAAAAATCACAAATGCAGATAAATACCGCTTGCCCGGAAGGTTGTCTCTGGAAAGCGGGTATGCCAGCATAACCGTGAAAAGCATGTTGACAAAGGTTCCCACTACGGTTAAAAATACGGAATTGAAAAATCCGCTGAAAAGTATCTTTTTTGAAAACGCGTACCGATAATTTTCCAGAGTAAATCCTGCCGGCCATAAATACAGATGGTCCAGTGAACTTTGGGATGGAGCACTGAAGGAATACATTACTACATACCAGAGTGGATACACCATAATAATGCCGATGACGATAAACAACAGATAATTGAGCACCGTCGACGCATGTATCTTTTTATTCCTGCGCATCAGACAATTCCCTCCTCTCCAAACATTTTACTGATCTTATTTGCACCGGTCACAAGGATCAGCGCAATTACAGACTTAAACATATCAACGGTTGCAGCAAAACTGTAGGAACCTCGTCCAAGACCTTCCCGGTATACGTAAGTATCGAAAATATCGATCGCTTCCATAGTAATCGGGTTCTGCAGCACTAAAATCTGCTCAAAGCCAGCGTTCATAATCTTACCGATTCGAAGAATCAACATAACGATCACAATGGATGAAATCGCCGGCAAAGTAATATGAATCATCTGCTGAAATTTATTTGCACCATCCATTCTGGCTGCTTCATAGAGATTTAAATCCACCTGAGTCAGCGCTGCCAGGAACACGATTGTGCTCCAGCCTGCCTCTTTCCAAATATCTGAAAAAATCACAACCCAAAAGATCGTATTCTTCTTCGCCATAATATTAACCGGTTCGATTCCCGTTGCCTGGAAAAACTGTCCTGCCAGTCCAAATACCGGTGAGAACAGATTCAGCATAATACCGCCGATAACTACCCAGGACAAAAAATGCGG
>JALFHZ010000069.1 GCA_022776445.1 Lachnospiraceae bacterium | reverse complement strand
TACCACAGAATATTGATTCTGTGGTGAAGTGCAGAGTGGAAAGGAAGCGAAGACGATATGACATTGGAATATGCTTTGGATGTGGAAAAAAGGCAGAAAGAAGAACAGGCAAAGACAATTCATGTCAGTGTTTATTCCTATGAAAATTGTGTTGCCAGAGGCGTATTGCGGTCCATGGCTGACGGGCAGAAATTTCCATTTTGCGGATTCGATCAGGCAGCTCTGATGATTGAACGGATTCTGGAGCATCAGGACCTGCCGGAACGGACAGGTGGATTCCAGAGACTGGATTTTGCTTCGGATGGCTGGAACAGGCTGGACGGGATGGAAAAAACATCTGAGACAAATGACAGGGAAGATATTTCATGGACTCAGACGTTTCATGCACCGAAGAATTTCCTGATTCGGGTTCATGGCAGACACAATCAAAGTTTGCAGGGGGAGCTGCGAATGGGAGATAAGAAGTGCTGTTTCCGGAGCGGAATGGAACTTATGTGCTTTATGCATCAATGGCTGCAGATAAAATCCAGAGAGTCCAAAAAGCGTGGAAACAGAAATTGTAAATCAATACTAAGGGAACGAGGATTTACAGCATATAAAAGAGGGAGGATAGATGAGCTATGAGCAGAGAGGGCTTGAAAAAAAGGGAACGCAGAAGTAAAGCTTCACAGCTCGTGCGCTTCTTGCGTCGGGAAGGAAAGAAATACTGTGCAGTTGCACTGTGTGCCAGTCTGATCGCCGGAAATATCGGCAATATGGCAGTTGCGGCGGATGATGGAACGGGCAGTGATTATGAGTTTGAGCTGGATCGTGTGTCTCTGTATGAGGCGCTGCAGGAAGCGGTAGCAGAGGACAACACGGTTGATAAAGACTTTGAGTTTGCCGGAGAAGCGGCAGATACCTATGAATCGTTGCTGGAGGCAGATGGTACGCTGTATGAATTGAAGCCGGAGATCGAGGATAATCACGGCGCATTGAATCTGCGGATCTTTGCAAGGCTGGAAGGGGAAATTGAATTTGACAGCGCATACGAGATCGACGGTTCGGAAGAGATGATTTTTCTGCTGACCAATACCTCGGATAAAGAGAAAACTGCTGTGATCCGCGTAGACGACAAAGTTACCGAGCAGATCAATGTGGCACCGAAGAACGCGGTATTGTCGAGTGAGCAGGCCAGTGCGTATAAGTCTGCGGCAGAATTGTTCGCAGGTCCGGGAGCCATGGATGAAACGTCAGCTGCAGCAGATAATGGCATTATGATCAGCGGTGGCTCCGGCAGCAGCGGTGGAGGCGGTTCCAGCGGTGGCAGTGGCGGTTCCGGCGGCGGATCCAAAGTGGAAGTTATTGATGAGAGCGATATGGAAACGGAATCTGGCAAGGTTGACGGAGAGAACGATGAGGATCGGGCAGATGATGCGAGTGAGGCAGAGCAGGCATCAGAAGCCGGAGATCATAAGGATGAAGAAAATCAAGCCGAGGAAAGTCATGACGGTAGTGAGACCGGGGATGAGGCAGATAAGGGTGAAGGCTCTGATCATACAGTCGTTGATTCTTCCGATTCCGGAGCGGATATTACAATTGATACGGACATCGATCAGGATCGGGGCAGTACAGATGTTAAGGAAGACAGTGATGTAAAAGTCGGTGAAGCGGATCAGGCGGACGATTCTGACAAAGTTGATTCTGGAAACGAAAACAGTGGAAATGTTGATTCTGATGATGCGGAAATTGGAGACAATTCCTCGGATGAAGAGGCGGCAGATGATAAGCTGGCAGCGGCAATTTCCTATCATGAGACCTATCTGGTGACGGCGACACCGTCAGATGCAGACGAGGATGAGGCAAGCCCGTCGGATGCAACGGATTCGAATGCAGATAAGAATACACTGGATGGAATGGTGTATGAGACGGTGTTGATGGATAAAGAGGCTGTAGTAGCATTTACGACTACATTTGAGGATTTGAATCTTTCGAATCTTCTGGCATTAGAGGCATCTATGTCTAATGCTGGACGTATGCATGTGACGGATCTGGGAGATTTGACCGTACAGGTTTGGGTGAAAAACGGAATACTTCCGGAAGATGCAAAACTTCAAGTGACTCGGCTTAGGGAAGATGATGAGACTGCTGATCAGTACCAGAAGGCGAGAGAAGCGTTAGATGCAGTAGGTACACAATATTCGGGTATGATGGCGTTGGATATCGTGTTTGTAGATGCTGAGGATCAGGAGATTGAGCCGGATGGCAATGTGCAAGTTTCGATTAAGATGAACCAGGATGTATTGCCAGAAGATGTGAATCTGGAATCAATAACAGTGCATCATCTGAAGGAAGAGGGAGCGGAGATTATAGTTCAATCAGTAGCTGATGTTACGAATGATACAACTGGTAATATTGATTTTCAAAAAAGTGATGCCATTGTTGCTGCTGAGTTCGAAGTGGATAGTTTCTCGCCATTTACAATTACGTGGGAAAAGGGTTGGAGCACTGCAGTGTTAACAGTAAAATATGTAGACGAGAACGGGAAAGAGTTAGATTGCCTTTCTGCTTCGGATGATGAGGTTTCTTATGGTACAGAAGTTGATTTGATGCAATATACTTATCTCATTGCAGGAAAAGAGTATAAAGGTTCATATTTGAATAGTGTTAACGGTATTTCAGCTAGATACATAAAAGTAGAAAGAAAAACATTAAGAAATAGATACTATTATAGGGATAGTAGCGGAAACTGGGAAGAGATAGATGAAAAACCTACTATTTTATTAGTATATAAGGATTCGACCTATACTCCTTCTTCATCTGGTGAGGTACAGAAGTTATCTCACGATAAACGCGTAGACAAACGAAGTGACGGAACATATGATTTGACACTGAATATTTCTGGGAAAATTGGCAGTGAAACTAGAAAAGCAAAATTAGATGTGATATATGTACTGGATGTATCAGGTAGTATGGACGATCCAATGAGTAGTAGCGATAAAACTGAGCGTATTAAAGCTGCGTGGGATGCAATTCAAAGTTCAACGAAGGCGTTTGGATCGAATCAAAACCTTGATACACAGTTTGCATTGATTACATTTAGTGGTTCTTCGGATTACGACGAATACGGAAGACGTAAAAGTTATGCAAAAACTTGGGACGATGCAAAAGATCGTTTAGCCGGATATAAGTCAGCAGATGCAATAATAGGAATGCGTCAACCAAGCTGTGACGGAGGTACAAATTACAGCGCTGGATTATATGAGGCAAAAAAATTGTTGCAGAGTAAAAGAGAGGGTGCAACAACTGCGGTAATCTTTATTTCGGATGGAAATCCTACTTACCGGTATAATGCTGAGGGATATACAGCAGGAGAAGGAACCAATGATAACGAGCTACAAGATGGGACACAAATGGGTAAGAACCTATATGCAGCGTGTGAACAGGCAAAAGAACTGCATACTGATTATTTTTATACCGTAGGTGTTGGACCGTCTGATAATTATGATAAATTAAGAAGCTTAAAAGATACAGCTACCAATGCAAATACTCGGGATTTTAAAGCAGGAACTAGTAGCACTGTGCTGAACAGTATATTTGATGGAATTCAATCTTCTATTACTGAGTTGAAATGTAATAATGTCAGTATTACTGATGCTCTTAGCGAGAATGTAAAACTTGTAACTAAAGCTGATGGTACTCAAGAAGACTTTATAATTTCTATCATAGATAAAGACAAGAGGGTTGTTGCTACTGGAAACAAAGAGTTAAATTGGAATGGACACGATGTCAAACTTGTTTCTTCCTATGATCCTATTACAAAAACAATTGGTTTAACGTTTGACCCGAAAAGCTATGAGTTGGAGCAAGGGTATACTTATGAGATTAAAGCTCATATAGATGCTACAGAGACAGCTTATGAAAGGTATCGTGCCCCAGAGCAGGCAGAGGTTCCTTATCCTGACGTGCCAGAAACGGGTACGGGTACACATGCAGATGAGGGATCGGGGTTTTATTCCAATGTGAAAGATAAAGCTATTGTAACGTATACATATAATGGTGAGACGACATCAGAGCCTTATGCAAAACCTGTTATCCGGTTGCATCCGAATCAATTGATAATTAAGAAAACAGTTAGTGGTTTGAATGGAAATGAAATATCAGATTTGGAGAAGACACTTGGATTTCAAGTTGAATTGAAATGGCCAAATGATGATAAGTCTGAAAAGAAAATTATTAGAACTTATTATGCGAACGGAAATACTAAAATAGCAGATGATGACAAAGAAGTATTTATATCTTCTACTACAAGAAAAACTGAAACTGATGTGGATGAGAACGGCAATGTGACCTACGTAATAACGGTCAATAATTTATCTCCTAATACAGAGTGCGAGATTACTGAAATAGGGAGGGAAGTAGATGGATATACTTGTATAACCAATGCTGGAGTTAGCGTGAAAGATAAGACGGAGTCGACTGAGCCAAGTGTAAATCAAACTCAAACTACTTCAAGTGTTAAAGCAACAGCTGATAAGGATAAGGTTATTTCGGCAATGTTTACGAATACATATTCGCTGGCAGTTACAACTCTTAAAGTAAAGAAGATAGTGGATGGAAATATGGGAGACAGAGATAAAAAGTTTACATTTACGGTTTCCCTGAAAAAAGGTGATGAGTCGATTGATTTGCCGGATACAGTATCAGAAACTGGAGTGAACGGTTATACTCTTAGTACGGATGTAAATACAGGTAAAAAGTGTGCAACATTCTCATTGTCACATAATGGTAATAACGAGATTGAATTAAACAATTTACCAATAGGTTCTGAATTAATTATTAAGGAAGCTAATGAAGACTATAAAGTAAAAGTTACTAAGGGAAATACCGAGCTTGAAGTTAGTAAAACAGATGATTCTGCTTCAGTTGATGTCTTGCTTGGTACAACAAATGAGATGGTTACTTTTACAAATACTAAAACTGCTATTATTGACGCAGGTGTTCTTCTCGATTCCTTGCCATATGCTCTGATTCTCGGAGCAGTAGCAGCAGGTATTGTATTCTACGTCATCCGTAAACGAAAAGAAGATGAAAACGATCTTGACTAACGGAGGGCAGTAGAATGGGAAAAGGAAAAACTCAGAACCGATCTCTTCCCAGCACAGATAAGGATGCTCTGAATTCTGAACAACAGAATATCGTCGAATGGCTGAAGAAAGTTCGTTTTCAGAAACAGCTGTTCGGCGGTGTCAGTGAAGCAGATGTCTGGAAAAAGATTGATGAGTTAAATAAGCTGTATGATGCTGCGTTAACTGCGGAAAGAATCCGTTACGAAACATTATTGGCTGAAAGTAAGGCAGGAAACACCTTGCCGGAGGAGAGGGTGGGTGATGAGTAAGCAGAAAAAAGTAAAAACTGCTGCTGAAATAATCAGAGCCCGAAGAATTGCACTGAATACGAAGCAGGAATACCTAAGTTTATTCTCTCGTATCGTGGTGCTGGCGCTTGCAGCGTACATAATTTTTACACAGGTTTTCCTGATTACACAAAACAGGGGACAGGATATGTTCCCGGCAGTCAAAGACGGTGACTTAATCATTGCCTTTCGGATGCAGAAAGAATATGCAAAAAATGATGTTGTGGTTTATACCGTCGATGGCAAGCAGGAGGTTGGGAGGATTATTGGAAGGGAAACAGATGTGGTGACAATGGATGAAAGCGGAAAGCTTTTGGTCAATGGCACGGTACAGTCAGGAGAAATCATGTATCCGACTTATGCAAAAGAAGGATTGGAATATCCTTATAAAGTACCGGAAGGACATGTGTTTTTGCTTGGAGATTACCGGACCAACTCGGAAGACAGTCGAGATCATGGATCGATTTCGATGAGGAACGTAGAAGGGAAAGTGATTACCATTCTACGGAGGCGTGGCTTATAAAGCCTGTAAAATATGAATAGCTTGCCTTAGGGCGGTTATAAAATAAAATTTAAACCAGGAGGAATTAAATATGAGGAAAATGAAAAAAGTTATGGCTGCTATGTTAGCAGCGACTATGGCAATGAGTATGAGTTTGACGGCGTTTGCAACAACTCCAAATATTGATGAAGATGGAGAAACTAAAATTACACAGCCAGGAATGGATGGAGAATATGGTGATGCACATTATGTAACATTCAATAAGAAATACTCTGCTCCATGGAGTCAGGGAAGCCCAGCTGAGACATTTACTTTCACTGTTAAACAGGGGGCAGATGTCAAAGTTGATGGTAAAACCATACATAAAACGATTGAAAGTAACTCAGAAGCAACTTATCCAGCTACAAATCCAAGTGTTGAATCTGCTGTATTTCAAAAAAATGATGCTACTAAAGATGGTGCATTAAAAACTTTAAAAATTGATCTTCCTGTATATAGTCGAGTAGGTATTTACTATTATACAATTAATGAAGATATTCCTAAAGTAGATGACGTAGAAAAACCAACCACGGGTGTTGAGTATCATACTGACGATATTGTACTTAAAGTAACTGTGATTGAACAGAATGGAAAGATCCGTGTAGGTGCGGTACATTGTGAAAATCCGGCTACTGATGTAACTTCTTCGAAGACTGGTGAGATTGAGAATATCTATAAGGCAAGTGGACTTGAAATTACAAAGAAAGTTGATGGAATTATGGGTGATCATCAGGCGTATTTTACTGTTAATGTTACTCTTACTGCTCCAGATAATACTAATATGAAGAGTGAAATTACTGTACAGCCTCTGTCTTATGAAAAAGATGATGATGATCCTGAAGATGACGCATATAATCCTACAACGATTACTTCAATGGGAACATACACATTTAAGATTAGACATGATGAGACCATTAACATGGATAATATTCCGGCAGGAGTAACTTATACTGTATCTGAAGTAGAAGCTAATGCTGATGGCTATACAACCAAAATTGAATATTCTGATGAGGCAAAGAAGATTGATACAGAGGCAAATGATACTGTAACGATTACAAATACAAAAGGAGGTACCGTTGACACTGGTATCAACTTGGACAACGCACCATACATCCTGCTTCTCGCAATGGCAGCACTTGGCATGTTTGGTTTCGTTTCCAAAAAGCGTACTTCTGAGTTCTAATCAAACGTGATTAGATCGTAGATGACTAAATGGCTTGATTACTTAACGATTTAACAACTTCGTCTGCGGCGGATGGGTTTCCGCCGCCGCAGACAATGAAAAAGCAACAAAATGTATGAAGAGCAGTACATGTACATAACAAGGGAGTGCAGTATATGGCAAGATGGATTCTGAAAGCAGCCAATTCCCTCCTGAACCTGATTGTGATGCTTTCCCTGTTAGTTGCCGGTACCTATGCCGGTTATGCACTCTGGGATAACAACCAGGTCTATGCAGCAGCCCAGAATGTTCAGGCGGATATGATTAAACTGAAGCCGGTGATCGAAGACTCCGGAGAAACAGGGGCATCCT
>JALFHZ010000062.1 GCA_022776445.1 Lachnospiraceae bacterium | reverse complement strand
CAAACCCGGCATATGCAGCCAGATCCACCATCCGGTTGGAAAGCACCTTGTAGTTGCGATCCGGACCCTGAATCCATACATACGGTACGGCTGCGTTCTGCAGGGTCGTCGCCAGTTCCTTATCCACGGTGGTTCCTGCCTCAGCCAGAACCTCACCGGTCAAAGTATCCACTACATCCTCAGCCAGCGTGTGGCCTTTGATACGGTTCTTGAAATGAAGTTTTTTGTTAAATTTATATCTGCCGACTTTGGCCAGATCATAACGTCTCGGGTCAAAGAACATGCTGTTTAACAGGCTTTCTGCACTATCAACGGATAACGGCTCACCCGGACGGATCTTACGGTACAGCTCCAGAAGACCATCCTGGTAATTGTCAGATGTGTCCTTCGCGATGCTGGCAAGCAGCTTCGGCTCTTCACCGAACAGTTCAATAATCTCTGCGTTGCTGCCGAGACCCAGTGCACGGATCAGCACGGTCACCGGCACCTTTCTGGTACGGTCCACTCGAACGTAGAAAATATCATTGGAATCTGTCTCGTACTCCAGCCATGCACCACGGTTCGGGATCACGGTACAGGTATACAGCTCCTTACCGATCTTATCATGTCCGATTCCGTAGTAAATGCCCGGGGAACGCACCAGCTGGCTGACGATAACACGCTCTGCGCCGTTAATGACGAAAGAACCGGTATCGGTCATCAGCGGGAGATCACCCATGAAAATTTCATGCTCATTAATCTCTTCTTTATCTTTATTGTAAAGTCTTACCTTTACTTTTAAAGGTGCTGCGTAAGTCGCGTCACGTTCTTTACATTCTTCGATGTTGTACTTGACTTCATCTTTGCATAATGCAAAATCCACAAACTCTAGGCTCAGATGACCCGCAAAGTCTGTGATTGGGGAGATATCTTCAAATACTTCTTTTAAACCTTCATCGAGGAACCACTGATAGGAGTCTTTCTGAATCTCAATCAGGTTTGGCATCTCAAGAACCTCTTTTGTTCTTGAATAGCTCATTCTAACGCTCTTCCCGGCTGGTACCGGACGCATTCTGCTTTTCTCCATTGACGTTTCACCCCTGTTTTCTAATTCTGATTTTCTGGCGTCTTTAGGGCGCAAAATGCCCATGATGCCACAATAGTGCACACTCCATAATATCATAGACTTGTCAAGGTGTCAAGTTTTTTCGCTTGCAATAATGCACAAAAAATGGTATACTATTTACCGAGGTTTTTGCCTAATACATAAAACGTGATGGAGGTATTTCCCGATGCAGACATTTCTGAACGTATTGCTGGTGATTTTAGTCATTGCCGCCGTTGCTCTTGTCGTTCTGTATTTTCTTGGGAGAAAGCTGGAGAAGCGTCAGGTGGAGCAGCAGCAGATGCTGGATGCCGCCAAACAGACCGTATCCATGCTGGTCATCGACAAGAAGAAGATGAAGATCAAGGACGCCGGGCTTCCGGCTATGGTATATGAGCAGACTCCGAAGTACATGCGGTGGGCAAAGGTTCCGGTTGTAAAGGCTAAAGTAGGTCCGAAGGTAATGACTCTGATGGCGGATGAACGGGTATTTGAGGCTCTTCCGATCAAGAAAGAGGCGAAGGTCGTTGTAAGCGGTATTTATATTACCGAGATCAAGAGCGTACGCGGCGGCACCGTTGTTCAGCCCCCGAAGAAGAAGGGATTCTTCGCAAGATTTAAGAAAGAGAAATAGAAATCAGCGCAGCAGGCGCACCGGAAGTATCCGGGAAACGCCTGCTGCGCTGACTTTTTATTATCTACTGCCCCAGCCGGAGCTCTGCCTTATCCTTTGAGCAGATATCCATTCGAATCTTGCAGTCGGACACATGCTCATAATTAATATCCAGAGAATAATTCACCTCAACCTTCAGGCTGTCCTCCTCTTCCTCCAGCTGAATATCATTGGTACTGACTTCAATCACCATATCTCCCATCGGTGTCGCGTAACGGGTCATGTTTTTCTTGTCCTGTTCAAAAACCATATGCGTACTGGCGACTCCCTGTTTGCGGATGTCCATCATGTACGGAGTGATCCTCACCGTATTACGGACATTGCCCTCAAAGCCATCCATCACTTCATCGTAGATAACATAATGCTTTCCGTTCTTCAGAAAATAATCTCCCGTGGTAATCACTTCAATATTATCAGCGCTGCCATCATCATCCATCATCTGAAGTCCACTGATCCTGATCAGAACATCTCTTGTCATAGGATTCTCCTCTTCCAACTCAGTACTCTTCTATATTAATCTTCTTCGTTTCCTTTACTTCATTTGGCAGAATAGACGTCGCGAAATCCGTAAATTTCTCTGCCAGATCACTGACAAAAAACTGATATTTCTCTTCTCCGTCCGGAGCCGGCATCTCCCGGTTCAGTCCGTTCGCCTTCAGAAGCTCTCTCAATTCTATCGCTGTCTCATAAGCCGGGTTTACCAGCGTCACATCATCCCCCATCAGCCTGCGCAGCGTCGAGCGCAGCAGCGGATAATGGGTGCAGCCCAGCACCAGCGTATCGATGTACTTGCCCTTCAGTTCTGCAAGATAACGGGAAGCAATCTCATCCGTCACCGAATCGTGAAGAAGCCCTTCTTCCACCAACGGTACAAACAGCGGGCACGATTTGCCGATCACCCGGACGCCCGGACGCATCTGCTGCATCACCTCGGTATAAATGCCGCTTCCGATAGTACCCACGGTTCCGATCACACCGATCCGTCCATTGACAGTAGCCTGCACCGCCGCCCTCGCACCGGCATTGATCACACCAATGATCGGAATATCGGATTCTTTCTGAACCGTCTCCAGCGCATGAGCGCTTGCCGTATTGCAGGCAATGACAATCGCCTTCACACCTTTCGATCTCAGAAACCGGATAATCTGACGGGAATATCTGACAATCGTATCCTTTGACTTGCTTCCGTACGGCACCCGAGCCGTATCTCCGAAATAAATAATCCGTTCTTCCGGAATCTGCCTCATAATCTCACGGGCCACCGTCAGCCCGCCTACTCCGGAATCAAACACGCCTACCGGAGCATTTCTGTCCAGTTCTTTCATGCCTGCTCCTGTCCGCGCTCAAATGCCAGTTCAATCAGACGACCGATCAGCGCCTTCTTATCCATCCCGGCTGCCTCCCACAGCATCGGGTACATGCTGATCGCTGTAAATCCCGGCATGGTGTTGATTTCATTGAATATCACTTCTCCCGCTTCCGTCACAAAAAAGTCCGCACGGGCCAGACCATATCCATCTACCGCATTGAAGATTTTCTCTGCTGCCTCGCGGACGCGCTGAGCGGAATCCCCGGGCAATTCCGGATCAATCACGGTTCGAGAATCTTCGTTAAAATACTTGGCATCAAAATCATAGAACTCTGCTGCAGCCAGAATCTCTCCCACACCGGAAGACTTCACCGGCTTATGCCCGCCGCCCAGCAATGCGCATTCCACCTCGTGACCGGTTATCGTCTCCTCTACCAGGATCTTGCTGTCATGACGGGCCGCTTCCTCAAGTCCTGCAATCAGAGACTCCCGGTCCTGCGCCCTCGTCACACCGCGGGAAGAACCCGCGTTGGACGGTTTGACAAACACCGGATAGGAAAACTTCTCCTCGATACGGCGTATAATATCGTCCATATCTTTTTTCATCTTCCATCCCATCACCGGAACGTAAGACGCCTGACGGATCCCCAGATCATCCACGATAATCTTGGTATACAGTTTATCCATGGAAACAGCGGACGACAGCACTCCGCAGCCCACATACGGGATCTGTGCCAGTTCAAACAGTCCCTGAATCGTGCCGTCTTCTCCGTACAGTCCATGAAGAACCGGAAATGCCACATCGATGTGCTCCTCTGTAATCACGCCGTCTTTCGTCAGCATCACACACTTCTTCGTCGCATCCGGTGAGATCACTGCCTCGACCCGGCTCTCTCTCCACGCACCCGAGCAGATATCCTCCGGAGACTCTGCCTTCAGCCAGTGCCCTTCTTCGGTAATGCCAATCAGAAGCAGTTCGTACCGCTCCGTATCAATCTGCCGAACCACATTCGCTGCTGACATGCAGGAAACAATATGCTCCGACGACTGTCCGCCGAATAATACCGCAATTTTCATTTTATCCATGTTCTTTCCTCCACATATTTTCCATCTATCTGAACATTTCCATACTGTATTCTATGTTCCGGTTCAGGCGGCGAGTTAAAAAGATGCCGTCCAAACAGTAACAATAGTATAACCCCTACGCCCTTTATATGCAAGTTTGCATTGTTCTTTTGTTAAAAATATGCTAACATGAGCACAAAAACTGAGCCGGCACTGCAGAAAATTCCCTGTATCTGCAGCCCGGAACGGAGAACGGAGAAGTACAACAGATGAAAATCGGCCGCTTTGCAGCTGTCTGCAATGTATCAACTGACACCATTCGATATTATATTCAGGAAAATCTGCTGTTTCCAAGAAAGAACGGAACTCAGTGGGAATTTACCAATAAGGATCTGGATGATTTTTCCCGAATCCAGGAACTGAAACAGATGCGTTTCAGCATCCGCGAGACACAGGCGGCACTCCAGCTGGAGCGCATGTCCAACCTGATCGAAGCTGCCACCATTGACGAATACGAGACGATTCTCCACGAGAAAAAAAGAATTCTGGAAAAGGAGCAGGAGGAATTGACTGCCAGTATGACGCTGCTTGACAAAGAACTTGGCCGTACGGAGCAGATGCGGAGAATTCACAAAAAAGGGCATGGCGGAGTCCCGCTTTCTTCCGTTTCTCTGCTCACTTGTCCTGAGTGCAGAAAGCAACTTAATATTGTTGACGCATCCATCAGTTTCAGCTATATTACCGAAGGAACCTTGTCCTGTTCCTGCGGCTATCAGGCCAGAATCCGGGACGGCATTGTCTGCACCGGACACCTGTACGAGGGACATCATGATACCCCGGATCTCAAGCGGGAATTATATCACGATACCGGAAGAGAATGGGAAATCTGCATGCAGAAAGGCACCGAACGGATGCTTGAAGAAATTCGTCAGACAGATCTGCACAGAAAGGTAGTTTTCGAGGCCAACATCAATGGTTTTTTCTTTACCTACCATTTTCTGAAGCAGCTTCCACATGATAATCTGTTTATTTTTGTGGATAAATACGAAGAGGTCCTGCGCATGTATAAAAACTACATGGAGATCCTGTATTCTGATCTCAATGTTCTTTACATTGCAGATGCTTCCGAGCACTATCCGCTGAAAGACAACTGCATCGATGTCCAACTCGGCATAATGGGAGAGAACGAATACGCCTTTTATCACAGGCACCATCAGATTTTCGACCTTTCCTCACAACTGAAGCAAAGCTGCGAGATAATCGGACTGTACAGCAGCTGTCCCAAAACATCTGCCACCATGCAGCAGATGAAGAAACGGTATCCGGAGGGTTCGGAACGTCAGTATCATATCAGCAATCTGGAAGAAGATTATCGGGCCTGCGGATATCAGATGGAACTGACACACATCGGCGATGTCCTGCATACTATCAAACACCACTCTTACTGCGCCCATGTGGACGGAGAACCGCTAAGTGTATATGTTTATCATGCCAAAAAGATCCAATAACGGGAAGTAAAAACATGGAGTTAACTCCAGGTTTTGCCGCAAAAAAAGCAAAAATCAGGGATTGACACAGAGTCCCCTCCATGGAATACACTTGCACCATACTTTTCAGAACAAAGGCGTTCGGCTTTTCAGCCGGGCGCCTTTTGTTTATAAGAAAGGAGACAAACACTCATGCGTCCTCTCATTGGATTAATTCCATTATATGATGATGAAAAAAAGAGCTACTGGATGCTTCCAGGCTACATGAAAGTACTGGAACAGTGCGGAGCACTTCCTCTGATGCTTCCTCTTACAGAAGAAAAAGAAGAACTGGAACAGTGTATATCCTTATGCGACGGACTTCTTTTTACCGGCGGCCATGATGTAGCTCCTGAGATCTACGGTATGGAGCCGATTCCGGAGTGCGGAATTCCCTGCTCCCCCAGAGATCACATGGAACAGTACCTTCTGACACGTGCAGCAGCAGAGGACAAAGCCGTATTCGGCATCTGCCGGGGCGTCCAGTTCATCAATGCAGCACTTGGAGGAAGTCTGTATCAGGATCTCCCTACTGAGCACCAAAGCAGCATTGAACATCACATGACACCACCTTACAACCGCACGGCACACACTGTCACGATACTTCCGGATTCTCCTCTGGAGAAAATCCTGAACTGCTCGTCACTTGAAGTGAACAGCTATCATCACCAGGCAATCCGAGAGCTTGCCCCGATGCTGCAGCCCATGGCCGTATCACCGGATGGGCTGATCGAAGCAGTCTGGATGCCCGGAAATCATTTTATCATGGCGGTACAGTGGCATCCGGAATTTTCCTATACAAGTGATGCCAACAGTATACGATTAATGCAGGCGTTTACTGATGCCTGCAGAAAATAAAAGGAGGAATTTATTATGAAAAAACTGATTGCAGCTACCATCATCACTACTATGGCGTTCAGCATGACCGCCTGCGGAACCGGCAGTTCATCCGAAACAACTGCTTCCGTTGTTTCCACCGAAGCCAAACCGGCTGAAACCACATCGACGGCAGAAACCACTGCCAAAGCTCCTTCTGACAAAAAATGGATCATTACAACGGATACCGCATTCATGCCATTCGAGTATACCGATAAAACCGGTGTATTTGTAGGAATTGACGTCGATATTCTGGCCGCCGTTGCTGAAGACCAGGGCTTCTCTTATGATCTGCAGCCTCTGGGCTGGGACGGTGCCGTAGCGGCAGTTCAGAGCGGGCAGGCCGATGCGATTATTGCCGGTGCTTCCATCACCGACGAAAGGAAGGCCAACGGCTGGATCTTTACGGATGGATATTACAATGCAACCGAGACCATTGCCGTATCCAAAGATACCGAAATTTCCTCCTGGGATGATCTGAAAGGCAAAAATGTGGCAGTCAAAAATGGTACCACCGGATGCGAATATGCAGAAAGCCTGAAGGATCAGTACGGGTTCACCATTACCAAGTTCGAAGACTCTCCGACCATGTACCAGGATGTTCTGGCGGGCAATTCTGTCGCATGTTTTGATGATACTCCGGTTATGGCAGCCAACATCAAACAGCACGACCTGGCTCTGAAGATTCCGGATGGCTTTGAAAACGAAGGCTCGCCTTACGGCATGGCCATAATGAACAGCGAAAACCAGGAACTGATTGATATGTTTAACGAAGGTCTGAAAAACATTCAGGCAAACGGCACCTACGATGCCATTCTGGATAAATATCTGAAATAATATTTCAAACACAAAACATACCGGACAAGGAGAATGCCTTATGGGAAAAATCATACAGGTTTACGGAAATATGATGCTGGCTGCCATGGGGCAGACTCTTCTTCTTGCATTGCTCTCGCTCATTTTCGCCTGCATTCTGGGGCTGATCTTCGGACTGCTCCGAACCGTAAGAAGTAAGGTCTGCAACTTCATCGGAGCTCTGTACGTTGATGCCATACGCGGATGGCCTCTGATTGTTCTGGCTTTCTTCGTTTACTTTACGGTTCCCTCTTTCATGCAGCAGATTGGTTTTAAAAGCTTTCGCCTTTCTGCCCTCTGGGCCGGTACCGCTGCCCTGTCGTTAAACTGCGGAGCTTACATGGCAGAAATCATACGGGCAGGTATCCAGAGCGTAGAGACCGGACAGATGGAAGCAGCTCGCAGTCTGGGTCTTCCCTATGGGACTTCGATGAGAAAAGTGATTTTGCCGCAGGCAATCCGGACTATGATTCCTTCCATCATCAATCAGTTTATCATTACGCTGAAAGATACTTCCATCCTTTCTGCAATCGGTTTTCCGGAACTGACAAACACAACAAAATCTGTGGTTGCCAATACCATGAATACGCAGGGTTGGGCAGTCGCCGGCATGATGTATATGGTTGTCATTATTTTTCTCAGCAAAACCAGCCAGTATCTTGAGAGTCCAGCTAAGAAATGTCAATAGGTAAGATAAAAAATGTTAATAAAATTTTTTCAAGCAGCTGATGTAAAAAAGGGTAACTTTAATAAACCCATCGCTATGGGATTTTTAAAATTTGATTCAAATCTTCATCAGGCAGCGGTGTTCAAAGATTCTGGGTGTTCTGCTGCATAACGTTCACAGTGTTCTTCCGGTGTAATAAGCTCAAAAGGTTTATTATCCCGGAGCATAGCAAAAATGATGTTGCAGATTTTATGCATAACAGCTCCAACAGCAACGATCTTTTTCTTGTTGGCACATTTACGGATGTAATAATCATAAATGACCGGGTTTATAGGCGCTTTTGTTCCTTTATCCTTTTTCAGGTTGTTTATGGCAATCATATGCAGGATACGCCTTGCAAGACTGGAGCCCCGCTTAGACATGTTGACTCTGTCTCCCTTGAGCTTGCAGGAATCATTTACACCGGGATCCAGCCCGAAGTAAGCGAAGAGCTTTTTAGGTGAAGGGAACAGGTCAAAGGAGCCCATTTCCGCAATCAGGACAACGGCACTTAAAAAGCCGACTCCGTGTAGGGACTGGATGAGGGAGATGCGGTCATAGTCTGGTGTTCCTTCCAGTTTATCCACAGCCTTATGTAGTTCTTCAAGTATGCTGTCCAGGTGCGCCTGGTATTCCCGGTAGATTTTAATATACATGCGGATACGGAGCGCATTGCTGGGAAGGGCACGTCCGAAAACAGCGGCATCCTTTGCAGCGGTGCATATAGTATCATACTTGGCAAGGGCATACTTTTCCCCAAAGCGTGCCGTGCTGCGAATGGTTTCCACAAGCTCGTCTTTTGGGGCGGCAAGCATGTCCGCAGCAAGGGGGTAGGTTTCCAGAAGCTTTAAGGATGTCTGTGTTGTGACCTTGCTGAACACGTTCAGGTATGCGGGGAAGGACACTCTGAGTTCTGCATTAAGCTTCAATACGACGGCGGACTGCAGATCTTTGAAATAATAATAGTCACGCACGAGATTGCGCAGGTCAATGATTGCATCATCCGGGACAATGGAAGTCTTAAGGGAGGCATCCTGACCGACTTTAGCAGCTTTTTTTGAATCAAATTTATCATTATGTAGTTTCCTAACGTTCATATTTGTGCTATTCTTAGTGATGATAGGATTAATGACCGAGCAGTCAAACCCCTTATCACGAAGGAAGTACAGGAGCGGGATGTGGTAGATCCCGGTGGACTCAAGGAAGCAGCGGCTCCCAAGGGAATACATCTCTTGTGCTTCCTTTATTTTTTTGACAGCAAGCTCACGGGAATCGGGATCAGAGTGAATGATCTTAAATGGTTTTCCTGTGAGGAC
>JALFHZ010000055.1 GCA_022776445.1 Lachnospiraceae bacterium | reverse complement strand
ACGATCCGGAGAAATCCCATTCGGATGTTGACGGGGAGGACAACGATAAGAGTGCACAGTCAGCTGACTGGTATGAATTGCAGGAGGATGGCTATGTGCTGATTCTGAAACTGGAAGACCCGGAAGATGATGCCTATGAGTGGGTTCTTCAGTACCACTATGAAACGGTCATTCAAGTCGAAGATGAGAAATATGAGGACGGCATGTATATCATCTCCATGCTTGGTGCGTTGCAAGAGTTTGGCGATGCACAGATTGTACTGCAATATACAGATGCCTGGGATGAACAGGTGCAGGAGACGGTAGTGATGGATTTGTTTGTCAACGAGAGTGGAGAGATTTTCGTAGAAACAGCCAGCAGAACATAATGAGAGAAATAAACCAAGCCTGATACAACAACGTGTAATCTAATTCCGCCAATTCGTGGCTCAGCAGTCGAACAGAATCATCATCAGGGGTCAGACCTTCCAAACTTAATGGTAAAACGAGTTGATAAGTTTGTCCAAGTTCGGTATAATTTTTGTGGTATTTTATTTTCAATTATTATTTCTATGGTATACGATTTCCATGAAAACATGGAGGACATATACTATGGCTAAAGAAAAACCGCTTACCCTTTCACCAGAAGATCGCTCACGCCTGGAAGCAATTACAAAAGCAAGAACATTGCAGGCTCCAAACTGTAACCAGAGCAAGAATTCTCTTGCTGAAAGCAGATGGTGAGTCTGCTGACACCATTGCTGATAAAGTTGATCTGAATCGCAACAGCGTTCTTCTTTGCCTCAAAAAATACACTCAGGGTATCATCAAAACAGGAACTTATTGACCGTATCTACAAATACTTCGACGAGGTGAATGAAGTTCCGGTGGTTTACCATTGGAAATATTTTGCCCAGCGAATGGAACGCGCGGTTTATCTCGGATTGGACGAGAAAAATATAGCGGCGAAATTCGTAGCCAGAGAGAAGATATGAAACTAAGGGAGGATAAAAATGGCAAAAAAACAAAGGAAGTTTGCCGATGATGGTTGGGCTGTTTGGATCGACGGTGAAGATACCAGTACGATTCATATTAATGACTGGCTGAATCCCACAGGTAAAAGTTATGTAGATATTGCAATTCATATACGGGGCATTAAATCGAGTAAATCACTGAATGTATATGTGCCGTTTTTCATTTTGGACGAAGAAATTGAAGATGTTTCGCTGCTCTTTGAAAACACCAAAATACTTCAGGCAATATTCAGTGCAGCCTGCATTGTGGACTACATGAAAAATCCGCATACTTCAGAGATCGCTTACAACGGAAAAACCGTAGACATTGTACATATCAGCACAACGGGATTCAAGGCTGAGTCCGTATCTGACGGAACGCTGATTCGTGTTGATCTTCAGGATTTACAGCCGTATATTGACAACGATGAAGCTTATTTCATTTGGCGGATGCCCCACAAATCCCTGGATGCCATATTTAAGCCCCACATTGATGTGAGAAATGCGATGGAGCGGCTGCGTGACCTAATTACCACACCGGTTGTATCTGAGAAGTATGGTTATTCGATCCGCATTAACGAATCGAGATTGTTGCCGGAGGAGATCACCCGTATCGGTATGTTTCATCGGCAAAAACTTAATAAAGCGGCAATTACGATTTCCGTTGATGAAAACTACGAATTGAATGATACCGGCTGCTACCGCATTCGCCGGTTGGAAAAAAACCTCTATAAGGCATATCTTCCTTCAGATTATCCGACAGAAGATGTCATTACATATCAATGGAATCAAAGACGTGAAGACAACTTTCATGGACAGTTTAATTTCTATTACAGCATCACCAGAGATTCTGTCAGCAAAGGCAGCATGTTTTTGTACATGATTTTGCTGCTAACAGTTGGTGTTATTGGTGATGCAATTTCCAATGCAATCCAGGCACTCATTGGATTATTTAGTTGAGGAGGTGATCCTGGTGAGATTAGTGATTCCCATCCTTTTGAATTGTGCACTTGTGTTGGTCATTTATTTGACAGATAAATATACTGCTGCAAAAAAACTCCCCTATATGGCAAAGCAAATTATCATTGGGCTTTTATTTGGCGGCGTTTCCATCTTTGCATCCAGCTGCGGCGTTGAATGGCTTGGAACAACGATCAATGTTCGTGACGCAGCACCTCTGTCCGCCGGTCTGATTTTCGGTGCCCCGGCCGGTATCATCTCCGGTCTGATCGGCGGTCTGTACCGCTGGTTCAGCGTGTACTGGGGCGGTGGTATGTATACCCGGCTGGCATGCAGCATCGCAACGGTTCTGGCCGGCTTTATGGCCGCGGGCCTGCGGAAGCTGATCTTTGACAACAAAAAAACCACTTGGAGCTACGGCATCTGTATTGCTGTGGTGTGCGAAGTGATCCATATGGTCCTGATTTTCCTGACCAATATGGACAATTCCTCCCAGGCCTTTGAATTTGTCAAAGGTGCCACTGTCCCTATGATGTTGGGCAATTCCGTGGCGGTTGGCGTATCGATCATTTTGGTTTCTCTTGTCAGTCACGAGCGCTTTTTCAGAAAGAAAACGTCCGAAGGCATCGCCCATACTTTTCAGCGAAGACTTCTTAGCTGCATCGTTGTTGCCTATCTTATTACCAGCACTTTTTCGCTAATCCTTCAGGATAGAATGGCGCAGATCGAAACGCAGGAAGTATTCACTGTTGCGATCAACGACGTTGAAGCGGCTGTAATAGAGAAATCCAACCACCAGCTTCTTGAAATCGCAGAGCAGGTCAGGCAGGAATACGAAAAAGATCCGACAGTTTCTCTGTCTGGTCTTGCAGAACAATTCGAGATCGAGGAAATCAATGTTGTTGACTCCGATGGCCTCGTCATAAACTCCACAGAAGCGGAATTTATCGGCAGCTATGATATGAACAGCAAAGCGCAATCCAAAGAATTTGTGGATATGCTGAAGGTTCAGGATTCCTTCGTGCAGGAATATTCACCCAGAGGCAATGATGGATCTGTGTGGAGAAAATACGCGGCTGTGAATCTGACTGACGGTGGCTTTATCTTAACTTCCAGTAAGTAGTGACACTCAATTGAATAAATATGTCCGAAAAGGGCAGAAAATCAGTGGTTACAGTTGATTTTCTGCCCAATCTTTGCTATAATAATTGAGTAGGTATACATACTTATTTTCGAGAGGTAAA
>JALFHZ010000230.1 GCA_022776445.1 Lachnospiraceae bacterium | reverse complement strand
CGGCCTCCGCAACTGCCTCTGCCATCATGTCATTGTACAGATTTTTGAAGTTCTCATTCGCTTTCTGGATAGAAGAAACGAGAAGCTCTCTCTGTCCCTCTGTCAGGCGATTCCAGGTCTTCGTGCTGATGATATAGATGTCCGGGGAATACTGATGCTCGGTATAGGTATATGCCTTAACCAGATCCTGATGTCCGTCTACCGTCAGTACCAGCTCCGTGTTCTCTGCACCGTCCACAATTCCCTGCTGCAGCGCACTGTAGGTCTCACCGCCTGCCATCGGCACCGGAGAACCACCCATCTTCTCAATCATATCCATCGATGTTGAACTCGGCATGGAACGAATTTTCTTTCCTTTCAGAACCGAAGGATCGGTACATGGCACGTTCTCCTTCAGATAAAAGTTTCTGGAACCATTCGCGTAATAACCAATTGCAATATATCCGTCATCTGCCGTAGACAGGAACAGCTCTTTGATTTTTTCACTGTTCTCGCAGGCATCATAGTAATGCTGCTGGCTCTGGAACAGGTACGGTACCGCAAAAATCGCATACTCGTCTTTAAACTGTCCCAGGGTATTGGAACTGACCTTCGCCATGTCCAGTACACCAGCCTTTACCATTTCGATTTCCTCTTTTTCTGTCCCCAATACTCCGCTTGCATAGATGGAAACCTGCAGGTTCTGACTCGGGTCCTCTGCGGCAAATTCAGAAATTTTAGCAATAGAAGCTGCAATTTCGGATCCCTTTGCCTGATTGTGAGCCAGTCTGATTTCTACAGTTTCGCCTGAAGAAGTGCCTGCCACTGCAAAAAAAGTCGCACCTACCACAATGATGCCAGCAGCAGTCGCTGCAATTCCAAGCGCCTTTTTCCAACTCTTCATTTCCCTTTTCTCCTTTTCATTTGTGCAATTTTTATAAAATTTCCCGGTATTTTTATAAAATTCGCACCATTGTTGCTTTATTTCTCCATGCATGGTGATTACTTTTTGTATTTTTAATGTATCATATCAGGGGACCCAATTCTTCTTCTCGATTGACGTAAAATAGAATTTTTCGAACTATATTGTACCATTTGTATGGAAGGGCAAACATGCAAAAAAGCTTATAAACCGTTTATCACTGCCGTTCATAAGCTTTTTTCTCACAACATTATATTCTTTTCAAACCTGCATACCCCGGACTCACATAAAGTCCCATCGCAGCTCCCTCTATTCATACACATTCCGCGTGCGCTTCTTCCCTTCATTCAGCGCCTTCAGTGTATTGTCATGCAAAACTTCTCTTCTGTATTTATCTTTCTCCACATAATAGGAAAAAATAATATCCGTCATAATCAGAATCGGGAACTGCGGTGAGATCAGGTTTCCATGGTTCATATGCTTTAAAGTCGGAATCAACAAGACCTCATCGATATACTCGGAAAAAACCTCCCGGTTATTCGCCGTAAACAACACAGTCTTTGCCCCCCTCCGGTGTGATTCTTTCAGAAAATACAGCACTTCCTCCGTCTCTCCGCTGATACTGATTCCAAAAACAAGACTTCTCGTATCCTGGAATACCGCCTGCATCCGCATCAGATCCGAATCCTGGATCGAATCGATATCAACGCCAATTCGCATAAAACGGATCTCCATTTCACTCGCCGCCAGGCCGGAACTGCCTTTGCCGCAGACAAATACACGTGACGCCTGATTCAGATAACGGCTGATCCGCCCGATCTGCGCCTCATCTACAAGACTGTATGTCTTGTTCAGCAGTTCCTGATAAGCGTTTAAAATCACACGGGTATTGCCTGTCATGGATTCCTGTTTTTCTACAAAGGTTTCTTCATATTGATAAATAAACTCCCGGTAACCTCTGTAACCACATTTCTTCGCAAAACGCGACAGGGACGCTTCCGAAACAAACAGTCTCTCCGCCACTGCTTTTGCCGAAAAATCCTCCTTCTTTCGATTATAAATAAAGAAGTCTGCGATATTTTTTTCTACCGTTGTAAAATTATCATAATTCGATTCAATAATCGGTACCACAGATTTTACGTAGTATTCCATCCTCTGCTATCCTCTGTTATCTTCTGTTGCCTGATTTTTCCTGCATCTGAAGAAAATGATAAAAAGCCCCCAGCATTCCGGCAGAATTCCGATGTTTTGCAAAGGCGATCTTTGTATATTCCGCGATCTCCGGCACCAGCCAGTTTCTTAGCGCATTCTCGATCCGTTCTTTCAGGTACTCCTCCTGCGCCATGATACCGCCGCCCAGAACTACGATCTCCGGATTGATAACATAACAGATATTGGCAATGCCTTTCCCAAGCACATGCACCATCTCATCAATGGCACGGATACATAATTCATCTCCCTGCTTCGCTGCTTCAAAAATGCGGTATCCACTCCAGGATTCCTGTTTCTCATGTTTCCATTCCGCAACATGCTTCGACAATACACTGGCCGCGCCCAACGTCTGAAAATCACTTCCGTCCATATGCATATATCCGACTTCACATGCGCTTCCTGAGAATCCGCGAAACACCTTCCCGTCCAGGACCATACATCCGCCGATTCCGGTCCCAATCGTCAGCATCAGGGACACTCTGCTCCCCTTCGATGCTCCGGATACGGATTCCGCCAGACCTGCACAATTCACGTCATTCTCCACTTCACACGGAACACAGAACCGTTCTTCCATCGTCTCCTTGAAACGTGTGCCGGTATAATCCGGAATCAATGGCGCAGAATAAAAAATCTCTCCTCTTTCCACATCAACCATACCGGCTGTGGAAATACAGATACCGCTGATCTCTTCCGCTTTCCGATATGTCTCCACAATCTCAGCCGCTTTCTCAAGGATCGCAGGGCCGCCTCTCCAGGCTTCCGTCGGCATCTGATGATTGCATAAGATTTCTCCGTCTTCCCGGATCAGTCCATATTTGATCGCTGTTCCACCAATATCGATACTGACATATTTCTTCATCATATTCTCCAATTTATTTCATTATACAAGGGATACTGCAAAAAGGCAAACCAGAATCCTCCTGCCGGTCTGCCTCTTTGCCACAACTTACGCTTCTATCAACACTTTAAAAATAGCTTTTTTGATCGCTGCCGGTTTTTCAACTGCAACCGCTGTGCGATGTCCGTCACTTGGATAGCAGATCAGAAAATCGCCGTCTCGCAGAATTACAGAGGCATTTTTCTCACCGTCCATCGGAAGAAAATCATCTTTCTCCACAAATTCTTTTACTTCCATATTCTGAATGAAATTCAGATCAATCTGTTCTTCCCCGCGGAGCATAATATGTACATCCAGATACTGTTTATGCGCTTCCCAAAAACGCTCCTCCGCATTGGTCGTCGTATACTCTACTATATTGACAAACAGCCTTTCTCCGTCGATCGGGTGGCTTCCTTTCTCGAAAGAAAGCAGATCATGAGTTTGAGCATAAGCAAAACACTCCTGAATTCCTTTTTCCAGAAAAGAAAATTCCTTTAAATGATTCAAATTGCCAAATAACACGTCTTTTCTCCTTTATCAGTCCTTATAAATGGTGGTATTCGGTGCCGGCATGGAATGATCCCCCTTTACGGTTCTCCAGATCATACTGGCAGGAATGCCTACAACCAGTGAAACAGCAATGGAAATCAAAGAATAGGACCAGATAGAAACACATTCTGCCGGTACAAAATATTTGATTCCGATCATAACTGCAGATGCTGCAATAAATGCCAGGACCGCACCAAAAGCATTTGCTACTTTTGTAAATGCACCCAGGATAAAGGTACCTACCAGGATTCCGAGAACCAGTCCCATAAATCCGTTGAACCATTCATAAGCAGATTTGACACCTCCGTTTGCCAGTACCATAGCCACAACGATTGCAAAAATACCTACCACCAGAGAAACATACTGACCGATTTTCGTCTGTTTTTCAAAGCTAAGCTCTTTTCTGGACAGACGCGCCTGAATATCCAGAGTCCAGCTGGATGCAACAGAGTTCAGACCCGTCGATAACGTGGACTGTGCTGCCGCATAGATTGCTGCCAGCAAAAGACCGGTGATGCCTATCGGAAGTTCAAATGCAATGTAAGATGCAAAAATCTGATCCTGTGCTGCTGCCGGCGGAAGTACATTCTGCTGATAGAACACATACAATCCGGTTCCGATAAAATAGAACACAGTTGCAATAAAAATGGAAAGCACGCCATTGGCCAGCATCATTTTATTCAGCTGCTTCGTATCCGTTGTCGTAGTAAAGCGCTGTACAATATCCTGGCTGGAAACATAGGACCCCATAGTATTAAAACCAGCTCCGACGATCATGATAAACACACTGTTTTTCAGAATATTGATATCAAAGACCGGCTGATCCGGTGCCAGGAATTTCCCCTCTGCTGCAAACGCATGGAAGATCGAACCAATTCCACCATCCAGATGCACAATCAAAAACACGAATGCAAAGGTTACACCGATCAGAAGCACCGAGCCCTGAATAAAATCTGTCCACAGTACAGATTTCAAACCACCGGTGTATGAGTAAATAATTGCAATCACACCCATGATGATGATCAGTACATTGACGCTGATTCCGGTCAGACTTCCCAACACCATACACGGCAGATACATGATAATGGACATACGGCCAACCTGATAAATAATAAACATAACTGCGCCGAGGACGCGAAGTCCCTTACTTCCAAAACGCAGCTCCAGATAATGATATGCTGTATCAATATCCAGTTTGCTGTAGATCGGCAGGAAAAATCTGATTGTCAGCGGAATTGCCAGCAGCATGCCAAGCTGCGCAAACCACATCAGCCACGTTCCTGCATAGGAGTTTCCCGCCAGTGACAGAAATGAAATCGGACTCAGCAGCGTCGCAAAAATAGATACGGATGTTACCCACCACGGTACGGTTCCATCTCCCTTAAAATACTCTTTTCCGGTCATCTCTTTCTTCGCAAAATGAAGCCCTGCCAGCAATACAGCCGCCAGATAAACGACCAGGATAACAAGATCAACTACAGTAAATCCCTGCATATACCTTCCTCCAATACTTTCTTTTGATTCTTACGTAATCACTTCTCAGTTTCCCAGTAACATCATTTCTTATAAATATTTTGCTCTTGCTTCACGAATCATAGCCGCTGCTTCCTCCACGATTGCCATATCGCTGTCGATCAGCGCTGCCAGAGGTTTTCTCACTCCGCCAAGCTCCAGTCCCTCATTGATCTTCAGGATCGCCTTGATCACACCATACATGTTTCCGTGTGCAGAACACATCTTATAGATCACTTCATTTGCCGCATACTGAATTTCTCTTGCCTTCTCCATCTCACCGGCTTTAACGTACTCATCAATCTTTAAATACAGTTCCGGCATAACACCATAGGTTCCGCCGATTCCGCCTTCTGCACCGATCACACGACCGCTCATAAACTGCTCGTCCGGACCGTTGAAAATAATGTAATCGTCTCCTGCTGCCGCCTTGAACATCTGAATATCCTGTACCGGCATGGAGGAATTCTTGACACCAATGACCCTCGGATTCTTTCTCATCTCTGCAAACAGATTCATGGTCAGTGCAACACCTGCAAGCTGCGGAATGTTGTAGATCACGAAATCCGTATTCGGAGCTGCTGCACTCATATCATTCCAGTACTCGGCAATCGCATACTCCGGAAGACGGAAATAGATCGGAGGAATTGCAGCGATTGCATCTACGCCCAGGCTCTCAGCATGCTTCGCAAGCTCCACGCTGTCTTTTGTGTTATTGCATGCGACATGTGCGATCACGGTCAGTCTGCCCTCTGCTGCTTTCATTACATTTTCCAGAACGATCTTACGATCTTCCACACTCTGGTAAATGCATTCTCCGGAAGAGCCATTGACATAAACACCTTTCACCCCCTTTTCTACAAAATACCTCGTCAGAGCCTGTACGCCTTCCGGACTGATATTGCCCTCGCTGTCGTAACATGCATAAAATGCCGGGATGACTCCTTTGTACTTGTCCAAGTTTCTCATGATTCTTCTCCTTTTCTTTAAAATAGTTTTTGGTTATTTATGTAAAATTATTTATGCACAATGTGAATGCATCACCGGATGCTTTATTTCAGTGCTTCCGCAAAAGATTTTGTGATTACCTGAGGTCTGGTGATGATCGATCCCACAACAACGCTGAATGCTCCCAGCTCTATCACCCGTTTTGCCTTTTCCGGGGTATTAATGTTACCTTCTGCAATGACCTTGTGTTTTACCTTTGCAACGATTTCCCTCAAAATCTCAAAATCATTCTCTTCGATCCGAAGTCCTGCACTCTGCTCGGTATATCCCACCAACGTGGTTCCGATAAAATCAAATCCCAGTTCATCCGCATGCAGAGCTTCCTCCACAGTTGAGCAGTCTGCCATCAAAAGCTGCTCCGGATATTTTTCTTTAATCTGGCGGAAGAATGTGTCCAGAGTCATATTGTCCGGCCGTAAATCCACTGTCGCATCCAGTGCAATGATCTCCGGCTTCACTTCCATCAGTTCTTCAATCTCTTTCATGGTTGGAGTGATATATACCTTACTGTCTGCGTAGTCTCTTTTCACGATTCCGATTACCGGAAGATCCACCATCTTCTGGATTTCCCGAATATCCTCTTTCGTGTTAGCCCGAATGCCGACAGCGCCGCCCTCTTTTGCTGCCAGCGCCATTCTTCCCATGATAAAAGAAGAATGCAGCGGCTCCTGCGGCAATGCCTGGCAGGATACAATTAATTTCCCTTTTAAACTCTTTACTTTTTCATTCATTTTCTGATCTCCTCACTGACGTTTTCCTGGTTTTTCTTTGTGGAACACAGTATAACTATTCCCGAATTTATTTTCAATATACTTTGTCTTTTTCGAAAGTTCTTTCATATTTTTCAACCAGCAACTGTAATCTCGCCGGTTTTTCCATGGAATTTTTATTAATTTTGCACTATCTTAGGGTGTTGCTTTCCGCCTTTTGATCGTATAGATAATATTGATAAACCAATAAGCCAATTGAAAGATAAAAAGAAAAAACAGAGCCTGCAGACAGGATTCTTACGCAGTTCCAACTGCTTGGGTCCCAGAAAACCGTCCGATTCCGGTTTCTCCGGAGGAAGCGGCGCAAGAAAAACGTTTTCAGTAAGACCTGTCTATCTTCACCCTGCTGGTTTATCACCTGCTGGAGCAAAAACTGAAAAACAGGCAGGTCATCCTTCTCCACTCCAGATAACCTGCCTGTCAAAACATACTATTCTTCTTTCTTACTGCAAATCGCCAGCCGATGCTGATACTTCTCCTTCGTCGCCAGCCCGCCCCGAATGTGGCGTTCCGATTTATTCACGTTCAGTACAACTCTTGCCCGGGCTGCCAGCGAGGGATTGATATGTTCCAGTCGATCCGTCACGTCCTTGTGTACCGTAGACTTTGAAATCCCAAACTTCTTCGCCGTCTGCCGCACCGTCGCATTGTGGTCTATGATGTAGTTGGCGATAGCCACCGCCCGCTCTTCGATATATTCCTTCAAGGCATTCACCTTCAGAATGTTTTTTACATCATATGATACCATACAGAAAAATATGTGATGCTGTATAATTCTATTGTAGTTGCCGTAATCCCTATTTCTGCTTGATATATTCCTTCAAGGTATTCACCTTTCATGAATCAATCATACTGTACTCCAGCATTTCATATGCCACTCTGCTTCCCTCTTCTATTTCTTCCGGGAGCAGCGCCCTTGCCACGCATTTTTCCTCACCGCTCATATCCAACCGCACCAGATAAGCATAGTCTCCGTCAATTCTCACTACCGTATATTCTACCCGTTCAAACATATGAATCTCCTTTTCTTCAACAGCATTTTTTGATTTCATTCAGGGAAACGCCAAACAGCCACAGTTTCTGCCTATCCCGGCAGCCTCTGTGGCTATCCCTTATATTTGCTGATACAATTCCATTATTACAGCTCCGTCTGCCAGACCATCTGAAAATGCACTGGCACTTCCGGCTGCGGTTCCCATCCTCAAAGCTTCGTCATAAGTCCCGCCGCGCAGATATCCGGCAAGGAATCCGGCCACCATGGAATCTCCGGCACCCACGGAGTTCCTGACCGTCCCTTTCGGAGGTTTCCGTTTTAATATTTCTCCGTTTTCCGCTGCCAGAATGGCCCCGTCTCCGGCCATGGACACCAGAACATTTCTCGCACCGCGCTCCTGAAGAATCTTTGCATAATGAATGATCTGCTCATCATCTGACAGAGTCACACCGAACATTTCACCCAACTCGTGATTGTTCGGTTTGATCAGAAACGGACGGTAAGGAAGCACATTGAAAAGCAGGTCTTTTGCGGCATCAACCACGATGCGGATTTCTCTTCCGGACAGCCGTTCCATGATTTCCTCATAAATCGTGTCACTGATGCAGTTCGGAACACTTCCCGACAATACCAGCACATCCCCCTTTTCCAGACAATCCAGACGCCTGAACAGCGCTTCCACATCCTCACCGGTGATCTCCGGTCCCATACCGTTAATCTCAGTCTCTTCTTCTGCCTTCAGTTTCACATTGATCCGTGACATCCCTTTCTTAACATGGATAAAATCACTCTGAAATCCCAGGGCTTTTACTCCCCTTTCGATCTCTTCCCCTGTAAAACCGGCAACAAAACCAAGCGCTGTATTTTCAAAACCAAGATTTGCAAGTACCGCCGAAACGTTGATTCCCTTTCCTCCATAAAACATGTGCTCTTGTACGGTACGATTCACCGCTCCGGGCATGAAGTGCTCCACCCTGACCACATAATCCAGAGCCGGGTTAAATGTCACTGTATAAATCATATTTTTTCATCTCCTCTGTTGCGAATCACCAGATATGCCGCTGCCAATGGAAGCATTCCCACGAACGCGCCGAAAGTTCCGAAAAGATATACGGCCGCACATCCGATACTGCCTTTTCCTTTGCCTTTTCCTCACGGGTCACAGCATACTCTGTCCATCCCCAGACACACTGCTTCAGATTATTGGTGGAAAACGTACTGGCACTGTTGTATCCGCCTGCACCGGAGTATGTGCCCCACTGAAAGCTTGCCGCTATAAACGCCATGACCATACGCATCACATTTCCGGTCTGCAACATCAATATAGTTTCAGTAAAATCATCATAATCGGTACCGTGACCAATGACAGCAGAGTGGAGAGTCCGGTTCCCTCTGCTGCCAGCGCGGTGTCCCCGCCATATCCCGAACAGAGCATGGTCACGTTTGCCGCAACCGGCAATCCCACCAGAATCGTTGCAATATCAGTCACAAGGCCGGTTCCCACGGCAGTGCACAAGATCAGATAAATCACTGCCGGGTACACAACCAGTTTAAAACATATCATCAGATACAGGGAACGATTCTCCAAAATTTCCTTCAGATCTGCCTGTGCCAGCTGAGATCCGATAATCACCATTGCCAGAGGAGTCGTTATGGCTCCAAGATTTCCCAAAATTCCTTCCACGGCATCCGGGACCCTAAGCTCCAGCATAACGATCGCAAAGGCAGCAGCAGAAGAAATAATCCCCGGAGTACACAGATTTTTCAGCAGCACTCTCAAATTCTCCGTTTTCCCCTGCAAAGTCATAATACCTACGGTAAAAATATGAACATTGAACACCATCATGAAGATCACAACATAAAAAACGCTTTCTTCTCCGTACATACTGCTGACAATCGGCAGTCCCATAAATCCCAGATTGCTGTACATCAACATCAGCTGATATGTAACATCCAGATGAAAAAGCTTTGCCACAATCCTGCTCATCACCGGCAGAAGAACAAAGATCCCCACAGCAATCGTCAACGCATGAAGCACCATCGACCGCTCCAGCCCGCTCTGACTCACCGCCGACTTCAAAATTGTCGATGGCAGCGTTACTTTCAGAATAAACGCAGAAAACCGTGCATTGACCGCTTCATCCAGGATCGCACATCGATTGCTGATATAACCCACAGCCATCAGGCCAAACAGCATAATCATCGCATTCATCAGTTCTGTACTCATATTCTTATCCTCCAGTCATTCCGCCTGCACCGGTGCGGGAAAGAGTAATAATCACCAGTTCTTCCGGATTTCTCACCCGAATCAGGAATCGGTTGCCCAGCCCGCGGCTTACAATCAGATGTCTTCCGCTTTCCTCAAAATGGCCGCCGTCGTATTTCGGAAACAGGCTCAAATCCGGCGAAAGAAGTCCTCCAATCCCAGGGAGTCGGATCACCCCGCCATGCACATGTCCGGACAAAGTCAGGTCCGCCCCCCAGTCTCGATAAGAGGGATAGTAGAGCGGATTGTGTGCAAGAAGAATATTGTAGCAGGAATCGTCAATGCTTCCCAGTGCCTTTCTGGTATCATCCGCAGAAAAATGAATTCCTCTCTGATATTCTCCCAACGGATCCTTATAATATACCAGCGGAGTCACCAGACCGTATAATTTTACAAACGCTCCCCCATATGAAACAGTGCACCAGCGGTTCTCCAGAAGAATCACCCCCAGTCTCCCAAGCTCCTGCAAAAGTCCGCTTAAAATCCGATGCTTCAGACACTGTTCATGATTTCCCATCACAAAATATACCGGATACCGCATGCACAGTTTCCGGCACAGATTCAGGAAAAGTGGAATGGCCTGCCTGGATTCATCTGCCATATCTCCGGTCATCACGACGATCTGGGGTCTTGCGGCATCAATCTCTTCCAGCAGCTCACAATTTTCAGTTCCATGAAGCGCACCGTGCAGATCCGAAAGATGCGCAATACGGTATCCATCAAATCCCTCAGGGATTTTTTCGGAAGGGATGGTGTAAAAGATTGTTTGAAACATAAACAACTGCTCCGATTTTTTTCAATTCTATCATGATTTGTATATTATTACCAGTATTATAGAAGGCAAAATGCCTTCTGCCCCAACAGCATTCTATCACAAATAATTTTCTTTTTTCATACAAATCTGATTTTTCTATTGGAATTTCCCGCAATATCGACTAGAATAGATAAAGTAGGAGAACATTTCGGGCACAGCGCCTGGAGCAAAAGGAGGCTATCATGGAACACGGAAATCCGTTATTATTTGGGAATGACACCACGCATAAGTTTATCACCATCGGTGAGATCATGCTTCGCCTGACCCCGCCGAACTACGAGAAGATTCGTATGGCCACCAGTTTTCAGGCCAGCTATGGCGGAAGCGAGGCCAACATCGCACTGGCACTCGCCAACCTCGGTATCGACAGTACCTTTTTCACAGTCGTACCAAACAACAGTCTGGGCAAAAGTGCGATCCGCATGCTGCGCAGCAATGACGTTCACTGTACCCCGGTGATCTTAAGCACACCGGAGCAGACCCCGACCCATCGCCTGGGCAGCTATTATCTGGAGACCGGCTACGGCATCCGTGCCAGCAAAGTCATCTATGACCGCAAGAACAGCGCGATCACAGAATTTGACTTCAGCACAATCGATCTGAGAGAACTGCTCAGCCATTTCACCTGGCTGCATTTAAGCGGCATTACCCCGGCTCTGGCGCCGAACTGTAAGCAGCTCATTTTGGACTGCCTCATCATCGCCAAGGAACTGGGACTGACTGTCAGCTTCGACGGCAACTTCCGCAGCACGCTCTGGAGCTGGGAGGAAGCAAGAGAATTCTGTACCCAGTGTCTGCCATACATCGACGTACTGCTCGGCATTGAGCCTTATCATCTGTGGAAAGATGAGAATGATCACAGCAAGGGAGACTGGAAGGATGACATCCCGTTCCGTCCAAGCTACGAACAGCAGGATGATATTTTCCAGAGATTTATCGAACGGTACCCGAATATCAAATGTATCGCCCGGCACGTACGCTATGCACACAGCGGAAGTGAAAACAGCCTGAAAGCATTCATGTGGTACGAAGGACACACCTTTGAGAGCAAGATGTTTACCTTCAACATCCTTGACCGTGTCGGCGGCGGAGATGCATTTGCCAGCGGCCTGATCTACGCGATGATGCACAACTACAAGCCGATGGATATGATCAACTTCGCGGTGGCCAGCAGCGTGATCAAACATACCATTCACGGCGATGCCAACATCACCGATGATGCAGACAGTATCCGCAACCTGATGAACATGAACTACGACATCAAGCGTTAATATCTGCTGCACGCACACTTCTGCCGGAAAGACACCTGCATATGGTTTCTTTCCGGTTTTTTATATCTTTGGCAGGGTTGTTTCATGAAGAAAAATTAGAATTGAATAAATCCCTTTAAAATTGAGGGTTACCAGGAATTATACATTTCCCTGATAGCCCTTTTCTTTTGCCTTTATGTATGATATAATATACTTAATAGCAGGAGTATAATA
>JALFHZ010000233.1 GCA_022776445.1 Lachnospiraceae bacterium | reverse complement strand
GGAAACGGAAGCTCCGGCGCAATGCAGCGCAGCGCAGTAACCACCCGTTCCAGCCCTTTCGGACCAATCAGAATCAACGGTTCTGTCCGCTCTGCATTCCCCATGGTCAACAGAAGCCCCGGAAGCCCGCTGATATGATCTGCAAGATAATGCGTAAAACAGATCACATCGATCGGCTTCGGACTCCATCCCTTTTCTTTCAACGCTACCTGGGTTCCCTCACCGCAATCAATCAGAAGACTGCTTCCATCACATCGCGCCATCATCGAAGTCAGCCATCGATACGGCAGCGGCATCATGCCTCCGGTCCCCAACAAACAAATATCCAGCATAAATGTGTATTCCTCATTTCTAACATTTCCTGCGTTTCCGACAAAAGGCCGAAAAACCGCATCTTATGAAATGATAACACACCCGTCAAATGAATTCAACCTGTTCCTCCACATCCGGCGCAATCTGAAACTGGCTGATCCACTCATCGTAACAGGTCTCACACAGATCCCAATGATGAATCTCCCCGTCTTTTTCCGAGAAAAAATCCCATGTGTGATCCACGGAAATCACCCCTTCCCGTACAATTCCCGCATCCACAATCAATTTCTTGCCGCAGCAATTGCAGATGACCGTCTCAAGCTGTCCGCTGCCTTTGTATTTTCTCATCTCATTCTCACCTTTCTGCTTCTGTCCCGCCCTTTTTGTCCAAAGAATCAATATTTTTGAAAAATGCGCCTCCCTCTGAAGCCAAAAAAACGGGGCATCCGGTCTGCCGGATACCCCTACATTATAAACGGTTTCCATCATGATTTTAAGTGGAAAATGCTGTATATCAGTCGTTAAGATCCCGCTTCCACATGATCACGGCATCCTCGCCCGGATTGCGGTAATATCCCTTCCGTACCGCCTCCGCCTGAAATCCATAGGATTCATACAGGCTTCGGGCCGGTGCGTTGCTCTCCCTCACTTCCAGACTGATTGCCGATGCCTGCCGAGTTCTGGCATAATCTACCATCGCATCCATCATTTTTCTGGCCAGACCGCAGCGGCGATACTGAGGCAATACAGCAATCCGCTGAATCTCCCCCTCTCCGGCCAGATACCGCAGGTTGCAGTACCCAAGAATTCGCTGTTCCTGCTCCCACACGTAATACACATCATACGGACTGTGAATTCCGGCCTCCAGAATGCCATAAGACCAGGGTTCTGAAAAGCAGCATTTTTCCAGTTCCGCCACCTGCTCCAGATCTGCCGTTTCCATAAGCCGGATCATACGCCCGCTCCTTCGCCAACCGAATGTCCGGCTGCAAGTTCCTTTGTCTTTCCCTGGCGCTGCGCTTCTTCCAGCTCCCGCTCCGCCTGTGCCTTACGCAGATAATCCGGTGCATGCTCCATAGCCGTCTCTGTCCGGCCCTGCTCATAATAAACCACACCGAGTGCCGCAACACTGGCCGCCCGCTGGCGATTGGACTGAGCCGGGGCCAGATCCCACGGAACCGTCATCTGGTCTCGTATCACAGATTCATAAACCGGCACACCATCTCCAAGGAAGATTACACGCTCTCCACGCGCATTCAGTTCTTCTGCCAGCATCCGGATGTCCATAGCGCACTGTGGTTTAACCACTTTAAATTCCTTTTCAAAATGATACAGCCCGGTGTAAACCTGATTTCTTCTGGCATCCATGATCGGGCAGATCAATGCCGATGTACCGTACAGATTGTACGCCATGGCATCCACCGTAGGAATATGAATCAGCGGCTTTTGAAGCGCCAGACCGAGTCCCTTGGCCGTTGCTGATCCGATCCGCAGTCCGGTGAACGATCCGGGACCACCGGAAACCGCAATGGCATCCACGCAGTTCAGATCCAGTTCCAGCATCGTGCTGATTTCATCGATCATCGGAAGCAGAGTCTGGGAGTGTGTCTTTTTGAAATTCACCGTATACTCCGCAGTCAGCACCTGATCTGTGACAATCGCCACGGACGCCACCAGAGACGAACTTTCAATTCCCAGTATTCTCATAATCCTTCTACCTCCTGCAGTCCTTCGATCGTGATTCTGCGATAATCAAAATCCCGGTTGAAATCTTTCTCAATCCGGATTCGGATCACATGTTCCGGCAGAATCTCCGGAATCAGCTGGGACCATTCAATCAGACATACCCCATCGCCAAAAAAACAGTCCTCGTATCCGATCTCGTCCATCTCGCTCACATCACTGATCCGATATACGTCAAAATGATACAGCGGCAGACGCCCGTCCTCATATTGCTGCAGAATCGTGAAGGTCGGGCTGTTCACCGGTCCCTCAATCCCAAGCCCGGCTGCAAACCCCTGTGTAAACACGGTTTTTCCTGTTCCAAGATCACCGTCCAGACAGTAAATCTGTCCCGGCAGCGCCTGCTGTCCCAGCATTTTTCCCAGAGCACAGGTATCTTCCGGCTTTAAACTTTCTTTCTCTATCATAATTTTTTCCTGTCCTGTCAGATATTTTTCAACTGGTGAGACTGCAGATATACTCTGGCCATCCGGCACAGAGCCTCTTCCCGCTCACCCATAATCCGCTTTGGAAGCAGATATGCATGGACACGATCCATGTAAAGGATAATCATGGACGGTGTCCGTTCCATACGTCCCATCTGTTCCCACGTAAATTCGACGTTCTGCTCATTCTGCTCCACCCGCAGTCCTTCCGTGCCAAACGTCAGAAGCATCGGGATCTGCATAGCCGGCTGCCTGGCCTGCGTTCTCGCTTTTTTCCAAAGCAGAAGCGGCTGCCATACCGTAAAAATCAGGGCACAGATCACCAGAAGCAAACGCTGCCCTGAAGCAAGCACGCCCCATCTTGTAATCAAAAGAAACAGTGCTGCCACGGTAAACAGAATGTTGAAAACACCTTTCATTCCACTCATGGAATGATAAAGAGAAAACTTCCAGAAATCCCCCGCATCCAGTTTTACCTCAAACTGCAGTCCCTCTGTCTGTTCCTGCGTTTGCTGCAGGTTTCCCTGTTCCTCCTGTTTTTTCTGCTCTTCCTGCTTCTTTTTCAGGTAAAGATCTCTCTTCAGCTCCAGCTCTTCCCTGCTCTTTAACTCTTTCTGTTCCTGCATCATGTCCTCCGTTCTTTCCCGCATCTACAGCTTCATGGTCAGTGCGATCCGTTTCTTCGCCAGATCCACGCTCAGAACCTTCACTTCCACGATATCTCCGACACTCACAACTTCCATCGGATGCTTGATGTATTTGTCCGTCATCTGAGAAATATGCACCAGCCCGTCCTGATGGACTCCGATATCCACGAATGCACCGAAATCAATAACATTGCGGACCGTTCCCTTCAGAACCATTCCCGGTGTCAGATCCTTCATCTCCAGCACATCCGTACGCAGAATCGGCTTCGGCATCTCTTCACGCGGATCCCGCGCCGGTTTCTCCAGTTCCTTCACAATATCGCGAAGCGTAATATCACCGACTCCCAGTTCGGCCGCCAGCTTTTTATAATCATGCACTTTTCTGCCGAGTTCTTTCAGGCCGCCTCTGGTCAGATCCTCCGCATGGTATCCGAGCCGTTTTAACAGCGCAAGCGCTGCACCATAGCTTTCCGGATGAACGGAAGTTGCATCCAGCGGATTGCTGCCGCCGGAAATTCTCATAAAACCGGCACACTGCTCAAATGCCTTCGGTCCCAGCTTGGCAACCTTCAGAAGCTGCCTGCGGTCTGTAAATGCCCCGTTCTCCTCCCGGTACGCCACAATATTTCTGGCGATCGTTTTGGTGATTCCGGAAATATATTCCAGAAGAGAAGCCGAAGCCGTATTCAGGTCCACACCAACTTTGTTCACACAGTCTTCCACAACGCCCTGCAGCGCCTCGCTCAGATTCTTCTGGTTCATATCATGCTGATACTGCCCCACACCAATGGACTTGGGATCAATCTTAACCAGCTCAGCCAGCGGATCCTGCAGTCTGCGTGCGATGGACGCCGCACTTCTCTGGCCCACATCAAAATTCGGGAATTCTTCTGTAGCCAGCTTGCTTGCGGAATACACCGATGCTCCTGCCTCATTGACAATCACATACTGCACCTGCTCCGGGATCTCTTTCAGCAGGTCCACAATAATCATCTCCGACTCCCGGGATGCAGTACCGTTTCCCACAGAAATCAAGCTGATGTGATATTTCTTAATCAGTTTTTTCAGAGTAGCTTTGGACTCTTCCACCTTATTCTGTGGTGCTGTCGGATAGATAACCACGGTGTCCAGTACCTTTCCCGTCTCATCCACAACCGCCAGCTTGCATCCGGTTCGGAACGCGGGATCCCATCCCAGCACCACACGACCGGCAATGGGCGGCTGCATCAGAAGCTGCTCCAGATTCTTGCCAAACACTTTGATCGCTCCTGCCTCCGCAGTTTCCGTCAAAGCACTGCGCACCTCCCGCTCAATGGCCGGTGCAATCAGGCGATCATAGCTGTCCTGCACAATTTCCTTCAGAACCGGTGTCGTGTAAGGGTTGTCCTTCAGAATCGTCTTCTTTTCCAGATAGCGCAGAATCGTATCCTCCGGCGCAGTTACCTTTACGGTCAGAATCTTTTCTTTCTCTCCGCGGTTTAACGCCAGCACCCGATGTCCTGCACAGCGCTTCACCGGCTCTTCGTAATTGTAATACATCTCATATACGGATTCTGTCTCTCCGTCTTTCGCCGATGAACTGATCATCCCCTGTTCCATCGTTGCCTTTCGAATATAAGTCCGGTAATCCGCGTTATCCGAAATCCGTTCCGCCAGAATATCCTTTGCGCCTGCAATGGCATCTTCCGCAGAAGCCACGCCTTTTTCTTCAGAAATATAGACGGCTGCCAGCTTCTCCAGAGGTTCCTTTACCATCTGAAGGCTGATCAGGTCAGCCAAGGGCTCCAGCCCCTTTTCCTTTGCGATCATGGCACGGGTACGGCGCTTCGGTCGGTACGGACGATAGAGATCGTCTACAGCAACCATGGTCATAGCTTCCAGTATCTGCTTTTCCAGCTCCGGAGTCAGCTTCTCCTGTTCCCGGATAGATGCCAGTACCTGCTCCTTCTTTTCCTCCAGATTGCGCAGATACCGCAGCCGTTCGTCCAGATTTCTCAAGACCTCATCATTCAGAGATCCTGTCGCTTCCTTACGGTAACGGGCAATAAACGGAATCGTATTCCCCTCGTCAATCAGCTGCACCGCTGCCTCTGCCTGCTTATATCCGATCTGTAATTCCTGCTGCAATACTTTTATAATATCCATTCTGTCTGTCGTCCTTCTCATTTCTTTTTTAACATCCTACATGATTATAATTCATAACCGTTTCTTATGCAAGATTCCGCTTGAGCCTCCTGCCAATTCATGATACAATCATTTTCGTATATTCATTACACCGGAGGAAAATTCATGGAACAATCATCACAGAACAGTCTGAATTCCATATTCACCAGATTTCCGCTGTTCAGTCTGATTGCCGGTATATGCAGCCTTCTTGCCTGCTGTTCACCGCCAAAGCAGCTGCTTTTGGGTGCTTTCGCGATCATTCTGGCCTGGGCTTCCAGAAACGGACGCCCACTCAGCAAAGCCGCGCGATTCGGACTGATTCTCGGAATATTTTCTGTTATCATCAGCATTTTTATTTTTGTATATTATATGCTCATGCTGCGATTCATGGATGATCCGGCCAATTCCGAACTGGTTCGGGAAGCCATCCGTCAGTCACAGGAGCTCATCAAATATTTTCAGAACTCCGCAAACAGCGTCCCGGTGAATTAAAGCAGGGCGTTGCAAAATAGATTACACACCTATTTTGCAACGCCCTGTTTCTGTCAGAGCGGAATGGAAAGCAGATCCACTCCCAGACAAATCAGACAGACATTTTTCACAATCCAGTTGACCGCGACAATCACCGCTCCCAGATATGCCAGCTGCTCACCTCGCCCCAGAAAAAACCGCGGATTCCGGAGCAATCTGGAAAGCAGCCAGGTGATCATCTCCGCCGCCGCTGCCAGCACTGCATAAACCACGATCGGATGATAGCGGATACTCATTCCGATCTGCCCCTGCAGCAGATATTTCACTGCGCGGGTACCTCCGCAGCCCGGACAGTACAGACCGGTCAGTGCATGAAAGATACACGGCATGTGAAAGATCCCGTACAAAAGCATTCCAATCCATCCGTTCAGCATCCATTACAGCTCTGCACGAATCATCTGCAGGATACCCGACTCACCGTTTTTGCAGCATTCCGTGTCAAACGCAGTCGCCTCTCTGCGGAAATCTGCTTCTGCAAGCTTCTTTGTCAGGACAGCAAACTCGTCCATGCCATCCAGCACAATCACCTGAACCTCACCAAATGCTTTTTCTACCGCTGCCTTCTTCTCCTCTGCCTTGCCTGACACACGGACAAAATAACGATGTGCAGAGGTATCCATACCGGCGATCTCCAGTTTCTCTTCCGTCCATCCGAGCGGAACGGTAGAATTTCTGTTCTCCACAGCCTCAATGATATCTGCCACCACTGCACTGGCTGTCGGCAGCTTGCCTGCACCGCTTCCATAAAACATGGAAGTTCCGAGCATATTGCCCTTCACAAGAATTCCGTTAAATACATCGCTGACCGCATACAGCGGGTGATTCTTTCCAATCATCACCGGAGCTACCCAGGCATGCACCTGCTCCCCATCCATCCGGCTGGAACCGAACAGCTTCACCGATGTCCCCATCTGCTCTGCATACCGGAAATCAACATCTGTAATCCGGGTAATGCCCTCGGTATAAATATCCTCGTAGTTCACCTCTTTACCGGTTGCCATCGCAGTCAGAATCGCAATCTTGCGGCAGGTATCATATCCCTCCACATCCGCTTCCGGATTGCGCTCGGCATATCCCAGATCCTGTGCCTCTTTCAAAGCAGCTTCAAAGGAGGAACCTTCCTTGTCCATCTTGGTCAGAATATAGTTCGTCGTACCGTTCAGAATACCGGTGATCTCTTCAATACGCTCGCCCTTCAGGCAGCGATACAACGGACGGATAATGGGAATACCGCCGCCGACACTTGCCTCAAACAAAAAGTTCACATGATGCTCTCTGGCAATCTTCAGAAGCTCCGTGCCATGCGCCGCCACCAGTGCCTTGTTGGAAGTCACAACATGCTTGCCGGCTTCCAGACATGCCTTTGCGAACGGATAAGCCGGATTCAGTCCGCCCATTGCCTCTACTACCACAGACACTTCCGGATCTTCCAGCAGGATATGAAAATCATGAATCAGCTTCTCCTCGACCGGGTCTCCAGGGAAATCACGAAGATCCAGAACATACTTCACGGAGACCTCTTCGCCGGCTCCCTTTGCCACTTCGCTCCGATTCCGATCCAGAATCTCAACCACACCAGAACCAATTGTACCATATCCCATCACTGCAACATAAACCATTTTCTGTTCCTCGCTTCTTTCTTTTTTCTTCTGCCACATCACTCGCGGGCCAGAATCTTCACATAATGAATGCCATTCTGCTCCTCAATCTCTTCCACCATCCGGGATACATTGCCGGTATTGGCCTGTACCTCCACAGACAGAGTCAATGTCGCAACGCCATTCACAGGAATACTCTGATGAATCGTCAGAATATTGGCCTTATAAACCGCCACAATATGCAGCAGATCCGATAAAAGCCCCTGTTCATCATCCATCTGAACCACAAACGTCACTGTCTTTCCCTTTGTATTATCATAAAACGGAAAAATATCATCCTTATACTTGTAAAAGGAACTGCGGCTGATGCCAACCTGCTCCGTCGCATCCTGAACAGTAAGAACCCGCTCGGACTCCAGCAGCTTCTTCGCTTCCACGACCTTCAGCAATACTTCCGGCACTGCTTTCTGCTTTAACACAAAATATTTCGTCTTTTCTTCTGCCATTTCCGTTCTCCCAAGCCTCCCGTTGTTCGTGATACGAACACATTTGTGCTCATGTGGAAGATATTAGCATAAAAATCAGCGAGATGCAAGTACTTTATTCCATGCACCCCGCTGTTTTTATTCGGTAAGGATTCTGATCACAAATGATCTCTGAACTAATCTTCCGCTGAAGCCTTTCTGTCCGGACACCCCAGACTCAGCCAACGCAGATAAGCACTGATGAACGGATCCAGTCCGCCATCCAGTACACTGGCTACGTTCCCCGTCTCTTCCCCGGTACGCAGATCCTTAACCATCGTATACGGCTGCAGAACATAGGAGCGAATCTGGTTTCCCCAGCCAATCTCCTTGACATCCCCGCGAATACCGGAAAGCTTCTCCGCGTTTTCCTGCTGTTTCAGCATATACAGCTTTGCCTTCAGCATCTGCATTGCCTTATCCTTATTCTGGAACTGAGAACGCTCATTCTGACACTGTACCACAATTCCGGTCGGAATATGTGTGATACGGATCGCAGAAGACGTCTTATTGATATGCTGACCACCGGCACCGCTGGAACGATACGTATCAATACGAAGATCATCCATGTTGATCTCCACATCCAGATCCTCTTCAATATCCGGCATCACATCGCAGGACACAAAGGACGTCTGACGCTTGCCTGCCGCATTAAACGGAGAAATACGCACAAGGCGGTGTACCCCCCGCTCGGACTTCAGATATCCGAATGCATTGTCCCCGTTGATCTGGATTGTAACTGACTTAATACCGGCTTCATCTCCATCCAGATAATCCAGTACTTCCGTCTTGTATCCCATTTTATCTGCCCAACGGCAATACATCCGGTACAGCATACTGCACCAGTCGCAGGACTCGGTTCCGCCCGCGCCTGCATTCAGGCGCAGAATGGCATTGTACTTGTCATATTCTCCGGACAGCAGTGTCTCCATACGAAGCTTCTCCAGGCTGGTTTCAAATTCCTTCAGCATTTCTTCAATCTCCGGAATGAGAGATTCATCATTCTCCTCATATCCCATCTCGATCATCACCTGGATATCCTCATACTGCCGTTCCAGATTCTGGTAAAGCTCCACCGTATCCTTCAGGTTCTTTGCTTCCTGCACAAGCTTCGCAGAACGCTCCGCATTGTCCCAGAACCCCGGTTCCTCCATAGATTTGTCTAATTCATCGATTCGTCTGACCTTGTTATCCAGGTCAAAGTGAATCCCTCACTTCCACTAATGGTTTTTCAAAGGTTGATAATGTGTACTTGAACTGATCTAATTCTACCACTCGTGTCACCTTCTTTCTATAATCTGTTATATTCTGTGCAGCGGTCCTGAACCGTTACTGCCTGCTTATACCGGTTTTCTGCCGCAGCACTGCTTGTATTTCTTGCCGCTTCCGCAGGGACACGGATCATTCGGATAGATCTTCGTCTCCGCACGCTTCTTCGGAGCCGGAGCCGCTGATGTATCGCGGTTCGTGCCGGTCACCTTCGCAGCCGGTTCCCGCTCGATCTTCTGCTCCACGCGAATATGGAACAGAATGCGCACAGTCTCCTCCGTAATCGCAGCGGTCATCGCCTCAAACATCTCAAATGCGCTGATCTTATACTCTACAATCGGGTCTCTCTGACCATATGCCTGCAGACCGATACCCTGACGCAGCTGATCCATATCGTCAATATGGCTCATCCACTTATTGTCAATCACCTTCAGCAGTACCACGCG
>JALFHZ010000220.1 GCA_022776445.1 Lachnospiraceae bacterium | reverse complement strand
GGAAAGCGGAATGTAAAAATAGGAGTCATCCACATCGGTCTGTCCGACAACATCAATGCTCTGTCCATCATCCCAAGTCACATCCACCAGCACGGGCTCACTGCCATCGCAGGGATAAATCACATTCCATGCGTGGCTGCTTTCTTCCGTTTCGTTGCCCCGCACCCATGCGCAGTTGATGCCGGCATATTGACAGATCAGCGCAAACGCTCTGGCATACCCGGCACAGACGGCGGTGTTCTGATTCTCGCCAAGCACATTGTACGCTTCCTGTAAATCGTCGTATCTCGTCATGCCCAGCAGAAGCTCCGGATTGTAGCCCATGGGATCGTATGTCACCTTGCAAGCTACATAGTCGTGAACTTTTCGTGCATACTCCCTCTCTTCGTCATAGCTTGAAAAGCCGCCCTCCGGAGGAGGATTCTCCACAACATAGCGAAGCGCTCCCGGTCTGGCTTCCAAATCAAGCTCGGGCGCGTCATACACGAGCTTGACCTTGGCGTACAGGCTGTCCGGATCGCCGTCATCCTCCGTGAACATATCCCAGGGCTTGTATGAACTGAACAGGTAGTAGGACATCGCGGCTTCGCACGCCTGCTCCAGCGCAGCCGCAGTCACATCGTATGACAGATCCCAGGATAGCCGGCACTCAAATTCGGTTTTGCCCCAGAGGAAATTTCACAGTGCGTATTCAGATAACTGTTCCTGCGCTTCCAGAAACGGCATATCCTCATACTTCTTTTCCCGCAGGTACAAAACATCCGGCACAAGCGCCGGGACGTCTTCAACCGTTAAATCAGTGACGGTCTGTGTGTTGGCAGAGTCTGATTCGGACTGTGTATCGGCAGGGCCTGATTTGAAGGGCGGTTCGGTGATTTCCGAAGCCGTGACAATTTCTTCCTGGTCGTTTCCGGCGGCGCAGGCGGAAAGGCTCATGCTTATGATCAGAATCAAAAGTATGATCAGAATTCGATTTCCGTCAATTTGCGTTCGCTCCACTGTTTTCCCTCCTTCAAATACAAAAAATCCACCGTACAACCATTGTACGGTGGGTCTTTAGAAATAACCATTAACCAAAGGTTAGGTCTTTTGCGAAAGGAGCGCGGCAAGCTGCTTTCTCTTGGTTCGGGTGTCGCCCTCGATATGCAGCTTGGAATAGATCTGATTCACATACTGCTTGACGCTGCCCTCGGAGAGAAACAGCCTTTCCGCGATCTCGCAGTTCGTCAGACGCTGCGCCATCAGAAGCACGATCTCATATTCCCGCTCCGTCAGGGCGGCGAACGCGACCGGGCGGGTGTTTTCCACTTTTCTCGCTTTTGCTGCTTCGCCCAGCTCGACGATCTTCTCGATCAGGTCACTCTTGATTTCCCGCGCCAGTATCGGTTGCAAGCGGTCGTAGTTCTCCACAAACGGCATCACAAAGCCGTCCGGCGCGGCTTCGGAAAGCGCCCTTGAGAGCCACTCGTGCGCTTCCTCGGATTTTCCCAGCAGCTCATAGGCCGCCGCGGTCTGAATGCGGACGTGGAGCGCCACCAATGCGTAGTGCATGGCGTCGCACACGGCCAGCTGCCCCTCGCTGCGGCCGATCACCTTGGCGTAAGCGCCTTGGGCAAGGTACACCTGATTTTCGATCAGTTCCATCATGGGCTTGCCCGGCGCGAGGAAATGGATGGTGGAGAGCTGATGCTCCGCAAAAACAGAAGGAATTTTGTCAGTCTCGCCCAGCAGCGCGTGATAATAGGCGCTTGTGGCGCTCCAAAGGTTCAACCATGTGGCGTTGTGATGACGCAGCAGAGCCTCGCGGCGTTCCTCGAAGGAATAGCGCTGCTCCATATCCATATGTAGGGAAAGCCGCCGCGCGAGGAAGTCACAGCAAAGCGCCATGTTCACCTGCCCGTTGCCCTCGATCTGGGCATAGGCGTGTTCCAGCTCGATGTGCGCGTCCGTGAAGCGGCCCTGCATGAACGCCGCCTCCGCCCGCATGATGGTTTCCGCGCCCTGTCCGTGGTTGTCTGTGACCTTATAGTAGTGGGGCATACACTCGTCCATCTCCGCAAGCTCGCTTTGCAGCTCCCCCGGTGCGCGGTAGTACATCATCAGGACGGACGGCGAGTTAAAGGTCCAGCCGCCGCTGTTCTGGATGCTGATGGCAGGGCGGGACATCTGGCTGCTGGCGCTGCGGTGCAGACGGCTCATGGCGCTGATGTCGTTGTAGCAGAGGAAGCTCATGATCAAATCGCACTCGCCCAGCAGGTCGCCACGCTCCTCTGCGGGCATCTCCGGATGCTCCTCAATGGCGGCCATCAAAAAGGCTTTCATTTCCAGCATTTTGGGGATATTCCGCCAGTTAAACATACTGCGCATCAACACCAAGATCGACAACGAATGCTCTTTCAGCACAGAAACGGGACACGCCTCAAGATCGGAAAGCACGGTCTGTGGATTCAGCGTGGCAAGCAGAATCCCCGCGTCTTTTTGTATGACGCGCAGCAGGGCGTCGTAATTTCCGCTTCGCCGGTAAACCACTATGGCGTGTAAATACTGCCTGTTGTTTTCGTACCACGCTCCGAACCGCTCCAGATAGAGCGCCTGTTTTCCTTTTTCCAGCGTCTGAAACGTGCGCTCGGCACATTCCTTCATCATATGGTGGAAGCGGTAAGTCGCGCCGTCCGGCAGACATTTTACAAAAGCGTTCTGCGCTGTCAGCACGGCAAGCAGCTTTTCCGCGTCGGCATCCCCTGTGACGAAGCGCGCCATTTCCACGGTAAACTCATCGGCAAGCCCCATGACCGCCAAAAACTCCCGATGTTTCTCAGGGAGCGGGTCGATCATGGCGGCAGTGAACATCGCGTAAATGTCGGAATTGTGGTCAGGCAGCGCCCCACGCTCGGAGAGTGTCCGCAGATTCAGATAGACGGCGGAAAACCATCCCTCGCTGGAATAGAGCAGGGCATCGACCTGCGCATCGGAAAGCTCGGTGCCGCATCGGTGCGCATAAATAGCAAGCTCCGTGTGGTTTAGCCGTAGCTGTTCCGTGCCAATCTGGTAAACCCTGGCCCCCAGTCGGACGGTTTCCGCGGTGGGCAGGAAACGGTCCCGGCTGGCAACGATCAGGTGTATGTTGCCCGGCAGGCGATTTGCAAGGGTGCAGAGAAAACCGGAAACGCGGATGTCTTTCAACAGGTGAAAATCATCGATAAAGATGTAGCAGAGGGTTTCTCCTGCCAGTTCATGGCAAAGATCGTCTGCCAACAGTCCCCCACCGGCGGTATCTGTGGGGAAGGTATAGTCCCGCAGGAAGCCAAAACCCGACCGTGTAAAGGCATCCTGAACGCTCTTCCAGAAAATCGCAAGGTTATCAGAATATACGCTGATGCGGATGATATTTAACGCTTCTGCTTTGGCGCGCTGCTCCAGATACCAGTTCACTGCCGTTGTTTTGCCGTAGCCCATGGGCGCTACCACCGTGGTCAGGGCGCAGCGGGAAATGGGCCGCAGGCTCTCCTGCAAGCGCTCGGATATGTAGATGGTGTTAAGATTCCATTTCTGTTTTGGCATAACGCTCACCTCCGGCTCATTTCATTTGTATCCGCTTTGCGCGGATCAGACAGCTTTTTCCATCCTGCGGAATTGCCTGGAACTTTCCTCAACAGCCGACAATATTCCGATACACGCCGAAGGCCAGCAATAAGGCAACGGACACCCACACCGGCAATTCAGCATAAACTCCCCTCATTTTCGTCCCCTTCATGATGTACCATGCCATGCGAACGAAACCGTAAAGTGCCAACACGGGCAGGAGATAAAACAACAAAAGATTATACTGCCTTGCTGCCTCAGGATAATCGGAAAGCAACGCCAGACACATCCGCGTAATTCCGCATCCGGGACATTTAAACCCGGTCCAGAGATAAAACAGGCATGGAATTCCAAGCCCCGTACAGTGAAGCCATATCCAATAAAGCACACCTGCCGCAAAGCAGAAAAGCAGGCGGCTCATACAATCAGCCAAACGTTTTTTCATACATGAAAGTCCCGGGCATTTTTGCCGGGAACATCCTTCCCTGTCTACATTTCAAAATTATCATCGTTTTCTGCTGCCAGACTGTTTAAGTCACTCTGCAGAATCGCGATTGCTACGATGCCAAGCCCGAAAATGCTTAAGAGCAGATAAACCAGCCCACGGCTTGATGTGGGAGTTCCATTTGCGGTTTTCGCAGAATCGATGCTCTCGCCGGTTTTAAACACCCAATACAGCCAGTAAATGCTGCAGGTGACAATGCTTAACAGAACTACCACGATGCCGCTTTTGGCGTTCTCCTCCTCTTTCATTTTGTTCACATCATTCACCAGGCAGACCTGCCAGTAAATTGCATAGATTCCGCAAGTAACGATGGAAAGAATAATTGCAAATGCCACATTTCTTTTCTTAATCTCTGTCATAATTTCTCCTCTTTCTTTCCGGAAAAATAGCCGGTACAATTGTATTGGTAAATTCCAGAGCCAATACCAGATTTTCCTTTACCGTACCGTACCTCCCATTAACTGGATCAACGCAAGGTTCTCATCGCTGGTACCGCTGTAATTTGTGAATCCTAACAGCTCTGCACAGTATTTTCTGGTCTCAAAATCAGGTGAAAGACCGCTGAGCATAAATGCATCAATCACGGAGTGGCCCACATATCCCTCTAAGAAATCACTGAGGTCAATATCATCGGATCCCACATCGACACTGTCTTCTTCTGTAAGGTAACTTATAAGGATATCCAGGGTACTGTCTACATCTTCTGCTGCGGATTCGTAGAGATAATACGTTGTATCATCTTCTATCAGTTCAAAGCAGTAGCTATCCCCTTCTTCTGTCAGATACCAGCCAAATACATAGGACTCTCCGGTTTCTGCATCGATCAGATACAGGTTGTCATAGTCAAGACTCCATACCCCATCAATATATTCGACCTGGATCTCGCCGTTATCATCATAAAGCAGGTCAATATATGCTTCGTCGTCTTCAAAATAGAAGACCAGGGCCATTTCATCATCAGATCCGATCCAGTAGGTCCCATCGGCCACATACTGGATCACACTTGCGGTGATCGTCATCTCTTCTAAAGTAGTTTCCATATCGCTTCCGTCTCCCTGACTGGATAAGACAGTATCTTCGATCTGGATATATTCTCCTTCTTCTGTGGTGTACCAGTCAAAGGCAAAGGTCTCCGGGTCATCCGAGTAATCTTCATTCAGATAGAGGTAAAGTGTATCTGTATCCGCTTTCCAGTATCCCTCCTCATCTGTTATTAACTCTCCATCTGCATCTAAAATTGCAATATAAGCATCTTTTTCATCAAAAGCTGCTACCGTGATCTCCTGGGAGCTGGAGATTCCCGCCCACATCGTTCCTGCCAGGATATCTGCCATTTCTGAGTCATTGATCCCCGTAGGTTGTTCTTCTGTTTTCTCTTTTGTTCTGGTCTCTGTTTTTGCTGCCTCTGTCACAACGGTTTTTTTAGAAGATCCGCCGCATCCTGTAATGGATATGCACATTGCTGCTGCAACTGCCATTGCTGCCATTTTTCTTATCATATACATTCTTTTTTTCATATTCTTTCTCTTTCCTCCATCTCATTAAACCGTCTTAAACGCTCTCTTGCCGCTTCTAACTGCGTTTCTATGTCTGTAGACGGTTCCTGCTTTTGGGGTTCTGTTTTTTTCTGTTCTTGCTTTACAAGTGCCCCCACTGCTCCGCCTGCAATGCCGCCAATGGCGGCTCCTGCTACGGCTCCTGCTGCTGCGGCTCCTGCAACAAACACATTTGCTCCCGGATCAGAGGAGCCTGTATCTACAGCACCGGCAACCGCTCCCTCTTTCACAGAACCGCTGCCCATACTTCCCATAGAAACCGGCTCCGCAGCCGGTTTAGATGCCCCAGTAACATCTACTTTCGGGGCTGCTGTATTTCTGGCATGCTCACTTACCTGGGAGATGGTTGTACTAGTGCCTCTTTCTGTATATACAGCCGGACGGATTCCCGAATCTGTCTGAAACGGTCCATTTTCTGTATTCGGGGATTTTATGTGGATACTGCTGTCTACCTCAGATGCAGGTGCAGGTGCAGGTGCAGATGCTGTTGTCGCTGTCGCTGCCGTTGTCGCTGCTGTTGCTGTTGCCGCAGTTACAACCACAGGATTACCATAAAAATCCCGGTGATGGGCGCGAAACTGATTGCTTTTTGTCACAGCCTTCTTCTGGGCCGCTGTATACTTCTCACCGGACTGTTCCAGGGCCTTTGTCATAAGAAGAAGTACTCCTGCCCTTGTTTCCATGGACGCAGACAGTTTTGCGAGCCCATTTCGCACTTCCTCTAACATGGCATCCTTTCCAAGAGAATGGTTTACTTTTTTGATCTGCTCCAGGGCATTATCTAAGTTTTTAACCGCTTTTTCATACTCTCTTTTCTGCTGATTCAAATTGTCTACCGATATTTTTACAGAAGCCATAAGCAACCTCCTATTTCAGATTGATCTTCAGTTTACCTGCAGAGCTGGAGATTTTCTGCTCATTGGCGCTGTATACATCGGCTGCTTCTGAAAGAGTCAGCGCATAAGTATTGACTACATTTAATACCTCTTCGCATTTTCCGATAATGGCGTCAAAACGGCTGTAAAACTCAGCGGAACCACTGCCTGTCCAGGTGGATTTTAAATTTTTCACTGCTGTTTTGCTTTCAGAAAGATAACTGTACATGTTTTTATAGCCTGTTTTAATATTGTTGGAATAGTTTTTTAACTGTTTGGGATCCACTTTAATGTTTGCATCTGCCATTTTTTCACCTCCCTGTTATTTTCCAAGATATTTGTGTACCAGATCCATGGCCTTATTGTCCGCCTTGGTATAGCTGTCGGAAAACTCTCCTAACGCCGCTCCCATCTGCTGCAAGATCTGGGTCAGCTGCGCCAGATTGGCTTTATCTGCCTGATAGCGTTTCAGATAGGAAGCACTTGCTTCCCCGCTCCATACAGAGGACACTTTCTGGATATTTTCATCTAACTTATTCATCTCGCTTTTCATTTTTGATGCCAGATTGGTCAGATTCGTTCCCGTGGATTTTAATTTTCCTGCATTTACCTGCTGTGATGCCATTTTCTCTCCCTCCTATCTCTTGCTTACTACTGTTTTTACCTGTGCTTCTGCTTTTTCCATGGAAGTGCAGGCATCCCGCAAAAAGGCAGCGATCTCCTTTAATGAAGCTGCCTCAGAAGACAGGGCTTTACTCTGTTCCTGCATGAATTTCACAAATATCCCACCGGCTTTCCCGGACCAGGATGCAGCCATAGCCTCATTGGCAGCGTTCATCACTTTTACCGTCTGGTTCTGGATCTGGTCTGCTGCCTCTTCTAACAGCTTTGCCTGTTTTTTCACTGCCTTGGAATCAAAATTGATTGCTGCCATTATCGCATTCCTCCAAACTTAAGCTTTCCTGCATTCCGGTTCACTGTTTTTTCTGTATCCTCATATACACCGGCCAGTTCCTTAAGAACCTTTTCATAATTTTCAAACATAGCAATGATCGCGCTGGAACTTTTCTTTAACTGTCCTGCCACTGCATAGATATCATCAGCACTTTCTCCTGCATAAGAATCTTGCAGTTTGCGGAAAACCGCATAAGTCGCATCTGTATTTGCTGCAATGGACTTTTTTATGGAAGTGATCTCCTGTGCCGCCCGCAGCAGTTCTTCTGTGTTAATCCGGTTGGTCCCGTCTCCTGCCATATGCCACCTCCTGTAAACTTTTATCCTTTTGCAGCCGCCTGAATCTGACTGCTGATCTCTTCTTCCGCCTGCTCTAACTCATCTGCGATCCAGAGCATACCTTCTGCCGCCTCTGCATACTGGTCTGCCATTTCTGCAAGAGCCGCACGGTCCTTCTGGTAGTTTTGCAAAAAACGATCCTTTACCTCACTGCTCCAGGTGCTTCCAAGTCCCTCGATCACAGCCTGAAAGCGTTTCAGCTCTTTTCTCACATCAGCAGCCGAATTTTCCACTTTTTTTGCAGTAGAACGCA
>JALFHZ010000201.1 GCA_022776445.1 Lachnospiraceae bacterium | reverse complement strand
CAAGGTTCAGACGAAACAGGGCAGTGAGCGGATTGCGCGGGCAGCTTTTGAATATGCGAGAAAGAACGGCAAGAAAAATGTGACCATCGTCACCAAGGCCAATATTGTCAAGCTTGCTGACGGCAATTTCATCAAGGCAGTGCGGAAAGTCGGAGAGGAATACCCGGAGATCGAGATTCAGGAGCGTCTGGTGGATGCTATGTGTGCAAAGATGCTGGATCCGGAATTCAACAAGGGAATCGAGGTCATTGTACTTCCGAATCTGTACGGAGATATTGTGACGGATGTGGCAGCAGAACACCAGGGCGGTCTGGGAACGGCATCTTCTTCCAACCTCGGCAATAAATATGCGATGTTTGAAGCGATCCATGGAACTGCACCGTTCCTGATCAACCATGGCAGAGGAGATTATGCGGATCCGTGCTCCCTGATTCGCGCGGCAGGCATGCTGATGGCGCATATCGGATATGCAGACAGAAAAGAAGTTCTGGATCAGGCGCTTGATATCTGCACGATCACAGAACGCAAAAAAGTCGTTACCACGGATGTGGATGGTGCGAGTGCAGCAGAATTTACCGATTATCTGCTGGAAACCATTGATCGCTTAAAGTGATGAAACGGGAAAAGGAGGGTGGAAGCATGAGAACATTTAAGACGGTATATATGCGCGGCGGCACCAGCAAAGGCTGCATGTTCCACAAGGAGGATCTTCCGGAGAACCGGGAAGAATGGGACAGTATTTTTCTGCAGGTCATGGGTAACCCGGATCCGAAGCAGATCGACGGCATGGGCGGAACCGTATCTTCCAATAATAAAATTGTGATTGTATGGAAAAGTGAAGAACCGGATGTGGATGTGGAATATCTGGTAGGACAGGTGATCGTCGGAAAAAGTCAAGTAGATTATAAGTCCAACTGCGGAAACATGACGGCAGCCGTTGGTCCGTACGCGGTAGAGGAAGGCATGGTAGATATTGTGGAACCAATTACAACGGTACGCATGCTGAACCGCAACACCAATAAATATATCAATGTCACGGTGCCGATTGATCCGGAGACCAGGACCTTTGCACAGGAAGGAACATGTGCGATCGCAGGTGTGGACGGCACTGCGGCAGAGCTGAAGGTGAATTTCCTGAATCCGGCAGGCGCCAAAACCGGAAAACTGCTTCCGACGGGCAATGTGCTGGATGTACTGGATATCCCTGGATTTGGACAGATCGAGGCTACGATTCTGGATGTTTCCAATCCGATGGTTCTGGTTCGTGCCGAGGATATCGGCATGACAGGCACCGAGCTTCCGGAAGAGGTCAACAGTAATGCCGGGGTCTGTGAATTGCTGGAAAAAATCCGTGGAACCGCTGCATGTATGATGGGCTTTGCCAGAGATCTGGAGGATGCATCTGCTCATTCACCGGCTGTGCCGAAGGTGGGCTTCTTCACCAGACCGGTTCTTTTCACGGATATTGCCGGTCAGCAGGTGAGTGAGGATTCCATGGATCTTTGCGCAAGAGTGATCTCTGTGTTTAAGTGCCACAAGGCATGTCCGCTTACCTCGGCAAGTTCCATTTCCGTTGCTGCATTTCTGGAAGGTTCTCTTCTCTGGAAAACTCTGGGGGCACCGGAGGCTGGAAAAGAGACCGTACGGATCGGCCATCCGAGTGGTGTGATGACGATGGTTCCCTATCTGGAAAAAGACGGGGAGGAGATCAGACTTCCAAGCGTAGCCGTGCAGAGAACGGCTCGCCGGATTATGGAGGGTACTCTGTATATCAGAAAATAACGGTATTCAGGACAGAAAGAGGTTAAGCGGATGATCACGTTAACAGAGCATGGAGTATTTTTAGATGCAGAAGGAATGCCGGTCAGTCAGGCTGCTCAGCTTCCGGTGGAGGAAGCGAAAAAGCAGACTATAGCCTACCGGATTCTGGAAGCACATAACCACAGCGGAGATATGGAGCATCTTCGGCTGAAATTTGACGCACTGGTATCTCCGGATAATAATTATGTCAATATTCTTCAGACAGCGAGAGCCAGCGGTATTGAAAGATTTCCGGTTCCCTATGTCTTGTCCAACTGCCATCATACTTTGTGCGCGGTAGGAGGCACCATCAATGAGGACGATCATGTGTTTGGTCTTGGCAATGCCAAAAAGTACGGCGGTATCTTTGTGCCGCCGTACCGGGCAGTCCTTCACCAGTATATGCGTGAGATGATGGCAGGCTGCGGAAAAATGATTCTTGGTTCGGACAGCCATACGCGGTATGGAGCAGTCGGTACCATGGGAATCGGGGAAGGCGGCGGTGAAGTGGCAAAACAGCTGTTGGATCGTACGTATGATGTGGCGTATCCTCCAGTGATTGCTGTAAAACTGACCGGAAGTCCGAAACCCGGGGTGGGTCCGCAGGATGTGGCGCTGGCGCTGATAGCAGCTACATTCGAAAATCACTTTAACAAGAATAAGGTTCTGGAATTTGTAGGGCCTGGAATTGCTTCTCTGAGCATGGAATACCGGATGGGGATTGATGTGATGACGACAGAGAGCGCGGCTCTTTCCAGTATCTGGTGCACCGATGAAAAGACGAAGTGCTATCTTGAGGAGCATGGACGAGGCGACGCTTATATCGAGCTGAAGCCGGGAGCCTGTGCTTATTATGACAGTATGATTGAGATTGATCTTTCCAGAGTGGAATGCATGATTGCACTTCCGTTCCATCCGAGCCATGCGATGCCGATTCGGGAATTTAAGGAACGCATGCCTGAGATTCTGAAAGAAGTGGAAGAGCAGGGACAAAGTATTAAGGGCTGCCACGGAGAAAAATTTTCCATTATGAATCATATGAGAGATGGGGAATTCTATGTGGATCAGGCTCTGGTCAGCGGCTGCAGCGGTGGTCTGTTTGAAAACATTGTGGCTATGGCAGATATCCTGAAAGGCTGTGCAATTCCGGGCAGCGGACTGACTCTCGGCATCAATCCGGCCAGCCTTCCGGTCATGGCTGATCTGATGGCGCAGGGGATTGCCGGGGAGCTGGCTGTGTGCGGAGCTACCTTAAGGCCTGCGATCTGCGGTCCCTGCTTTGGCGTAACCGATGTACCTGCCAACAACCAGATCAGTATCCGGCACATGACCCGTAATTATCCAAACCGGGAAGGTTCCAAACCGGGACAGGGACAGATGGCGGGAGCCTGTCTGATGGATGCTCGTTCCATTGCGGCAACGGTACGCAATGGCGGAAGACTGACGGCAGCTACAGAGTTGGATGTGGAATACCGGGAATTGCGACACCATTTTGATCCGACTATTTATAAAAATCAGGTGTTTGACAATTTCGGATACGGCGATGAAACGGAAGAACTGGTCATGGGACCGAATATTGCAGACTGGCCGCAGATGTATCCGCTTCAGAACCATCTGCTTTTACAGGTGGCAGGCGCTTACCATGGATCTGTGACGACAGATGAACTGATTCCGTCTGGGGAAGCGTCCTCGTTCCGTTCCAATCCGGAAAAAATCTCGGATTACATGATGAACAGCCGGGATGCGGATTATGTGGGACGGGCAAAAGAAATCCGCAGCCTGGAAACGGAACGCAGAGAAAACGGTGCAGCTACCCATGACGAAACGCTGAATACCCTGCTGCGCAGGATCGCGCAGGAAGAAGGCTGTACCACAGAGGATATCCGGTTTGGCAGCGTGATGGTCAGTGAACAGATCGGAGACGGATCTTCCAGAGAGCAGGCGGCAAGCTGCCAGAAGGTGCTGGGAGGCTTCGCCAATCTTGCAAATGAGTATGCGACAAAACGTTACCGTTCCAATCTGATCAACTGGGGACTGCTTCCGCTTCGCACGGAGGAAAAACTGAACCTGAGTGTGGGAGATTATATTTTGATTCGAAATGTGCGTGAGCTGATCAGCCGGGGACAGGAAACGGTGAAGGCCGTGGTTCTGGATCAGCCGGAGTCTGTACAGAACCTGACCGGCCGTGTGATCGAGTGTACACTGGACAGTCTGACTCAGGATGAGAAACAGATTCTGCTGGATGGATGCCTGATTAATTTTTATAAAAAGAAATAGCCTATGGAAAGCTTAAGGATATCATTGTAACAAGGAGGAAACAAGCATGAACGATCTGGAAAGAATTCGTACAGGAGCGGTTGGTTTAAAGGTTGAGCCAGAGCTCTTAACCCTGTTTTCAGCAGGAAGAGAAGAGGAAATGCAGATCCCGACAAGAGAGGGAGAAACCCATGTGTTTGTCTATTATCCGAAAGAGGAGCAGGAGCAATATCCACTGTTTATCAATCTGCATGGAGGCGGTTTTGTGAAAGGGCACCGGGAGCAGGATCTGGTATTCTGCCGCAATATCTGTCAGAATGCAGGGTGTATGGTTGTGGACATCGATTACAAAACAGCACCGGAAAAAATGTATCCGTATGCCCTGTTCGAATGTTACGACGTGACGAAATATCTCTGGGATCATGCAGAAGAGTGGAAACTGGATCGGAAACGTTTTGTCATGGGCGGACATAGTGCAGGCGGCAATCTGACACTGGGTACGGCCATACTGTCCGGTCATCAGAAGGAATTTGAATTGTCGGGAATCATCTGTGATTATCCGGCGGTTGACCTGGATACGGATCCGGCAAAAAAGCGGTTTGGCAATGATCCGACGATTCGCCCGCCGATTGCTGATGCCAGAATGTACAATGACTGGTATATTGCACCGGAACGCAGAAGAGAGAGCACGGCATCACCGGTTTATGCAGCGGACGAAGAGCTTGCTGCTCTGCCGCCTGTACTGATGATTACGGCCGGCCATGATATGCTGGGAGAAGAAGCGGAAAAACTCGTTTACCGTATGCTGGAAGTCGGCACAACGGTAATTGCCAAACGTGTCATGGGTGCAGACCACGGTTTTATTGTGCGAAGAAAACCAGGATTTGAGCAGGGAGAAGAATTGATTTTTGCATTTCTGAAAAACCGGTTTGAAAAATGAGAATCGTAAATAACGTATAGAAAAAAATGTATAATCTTTATACCAAACCATGTATTTTACTGATTGTGAAGGCTGCATTATAATAATTGCATAAGGTTATATTTTGGAAATGGAAAACGGGCAGCGGCCGGGCTTGTATTTCAGACAAAATAATACCGTATAAAATCTGATAATCAATACAATATGATGAAGGAGATTTTCTGATGGGAAAAATGGGTGAATACAAAATCATGGGGATTCCGCTGCCGCTTTTCGCAGTTCTTTCTGTCATTGTACTTGCGGCGATGTTTACGGGGGCATTGGGTGATGATATCCTGTCTACGATGGCTCTGCTTTGTGTGATCGGTTCGATTCTCTATGAGATCGGTGACCGGATTCCGATTTTCAACAAGTGGGTTGGCGGAGGAAGCATGCTGGCTATGATGGTTCCTTCTTACCTGGTATGGGCTAATATTATTCCGGCAAAGTATGCAGAGTCCGTGACTCTGTTCTATGATGGCATCAGTTTCCAGACTATGTACATCTGCTTTCTGATGGCGGGTTCATTGCTGATCATTGATCGTGACACATTGATTAAATCATTTGTCCGTTACATACCGACAATTCTGGCCGGCGTGGCTTTTGCGGCCATTGTCGGAGCTGGTGTCGGACTGCTCATGGGATACTCGCTGACGGATCTTCTGGTATATTATGTACTGCCGATCATGGGAGGCGGCAATGGTGCCGGGGCGATCCCAATGAGTCAGATTTTTGCAAAGGTAACGGGTGGTGATAAGGATACGTATTATTCTACCGCACTTGCGATCCTGACACTTGCCAATATTCTTTGTATCATTGTCGGTGCGTTGTTAAATGGTCTTGGTAAAGCAATCCCGTCGTTAACGGGCGATGGAAAACAGCTGATGCGATCAAAAAGTACAGAGGCAGTAGCAGATAAAAATATGGAACTGCCAAAGCCGTCCATGCAGGAAATTGCAGGCGGTATTGTCTGGGTCGGTGCAGTGTTGGCAGTGGCATCTCTGATCAGCGAAGTGCTGCTTCCTACGATCGCAGGTATTCCGATTCATACGTATGCATATTTTGTCATTCTTCTGGCATTGTGCAATGTATTTAATCTGATCCCGCCGGTATTCCGTGCAGGTATCAAAGTATTTCAGAGTTTCATTACCGGGCGTCTGGCAGCTATGGCCTTCGCCGGAATCGGTATAGCAATGACGGACTTTGGAGAATTTATCGCTGCTGTCAATCTGAACAATCTGATTCTCTGTCTGGCTGTGGTAATCGGAGCTGTGATCGGTACGGCACTGTTTGGCTGGATCGTCGGCTTCTATCCGATTGATTCTGCAGTGACGGCTGGTCTGTGTATGGCAAACCGCGGCGGCGGCGGTGACGTTGTAGTACTCGGTGCTGCAAACCGCATGGATCTGATGTCTTACGCAGCGATTTCTTCCAGACTGGGAGGCGGAATCGTGCTTGCGATTGCAGGTGTTATATTCTCGATCTTGTTGTAATTAACATAGCATTGTAATTAACATAGCAGAGGAAGGAATGTCGGATGGATCGGATATTCCTTCTTTTATTTTACCTGAAATTCTGATAGAATGAAAGAAACGCAGCAGCAGAGCAGGGGGGAAACGCATGGATTTTCGGGAAATGGTTTATATTACGACCGTGGCAGACTGCAGGAGCGTCACGGCAGCAGCAAAAAAACTGTACATTTCACAGCCATCCTTAAGCTACATCATATCGAAGGTGGAGCAGGACGTGGGTGTAAAACTGTTTGAGCGAAAGAACTATCCGCTGACGTTGACCTATGCAGGTGAAAAGTATGTGGAGACGGCCCGGAAAATCCTGCTCCTGAATGATAATATGCGCAGAGAACTGATGGATATCGGAGAAGGAGACCGCGGTGTCATTCATCTGGGAATGCCGACGGAACGTGCCGGATATATGCTTCCGAAAGTCATTGCTCAGTTTCGCGAGCAGTTCCCGGGAATGGAGGTTCGGGTTCAGGAGATGAAATCAGACTTGCTTCTGGAACAGCTACTGAAGGATGAAATCCGTTTTCTGATTCTGCCAAGAGGCAAGGAGGAGCTGCCCTCCGGTCTGACAACGGAAGTGATCTACCAGGAGAAACTGTATCTGGTAGCAGCTTTTGGCATGCTGGAACCGGGGATGTTCCGAGATGAGACAGAAACGGTCGTGGATCTGAGTGCAGTCCGGAATCTTCCGTTTATTCTGCTGAAGCGGGGGCATGCAATTCGCAAAAAAGCGGATTCTGTTTTGAAACAATATCAGGTGGAGCCGAATGTTCTGATGGAAGTGTCAAGCTGTATTTCTGCGGTTCAGCTGGCTGCAGCCGGGCTTGGACTTACGATTGTTCCGCAGCGCGCGGTGGATGTGCTTGGCGGCATCAGTCAGTTTGGGTGCTATCATTTTTCTGACCACCCGGAGCAGTGGGATGTGAATGTTGTTTATAAGGAAGATGCATATCTGGATCGGGCGGAGCGACGGTTTATTGATCTGATGAAAAAGGTATTTGGAGAATCGGTATAGTTTTGTTCTGGCGGGGGTAGGTCAATGAGATGGAAGGTGATGATTATTTCCAGTTTGTATGATTTCCTACGGTTGCCCTCGAAATGCGTTTGTCGGC
>JALFHZ010000168.1 GCA_022776445.1 Lachnospiraceae bacterium | reverse complement strand
TGAAGAATGTATGGAGGTGATTCAGAGTATGCGATTTGGGGATGAATCGGATCTGTTCGGCAAAGAGAAGGATGATTCCTTCAAAGGCAGTATCGGAAATATTTATCAGTCTTTCGGTGGAGTGGACATTTATGAATCCCTGGAAGAAAAAGCAGCCAATCTTTTATACTTTGTAACGAAGAATCATAGCTTTTTTGATGGAAATAAAAGAATCGCAGCAACGATGTTTTTGTATTTTCTGGATAAGAATAATGCTTTGTTTGTAGATGGAAAAAAGAAAATAGAGGATGCAACACTGGTTGCCCTTACCATAATGATTGCTGAATCAAGGGCAGAAGAAAAAGAAATGATAATCAGCGTGATAATGAATTGTATGCAATAAATTTGTTGTCCCTAATGACAATCACTCGTGAGTGGGAGTCCGATCATTCAGGATGGGAAGCTGGTGGGCGCGGTGACACATGTATTAGTGAATGATCCAACGCGAGGGTATGGGATATTTATTGAAAATATGCTCGAGCATTGAGTTGGGCAGGACAGGAGGAGAAAGAGGCGATACAAGCTTGCTTGTAAAAGTCTCTTTTTAACGAGTGGACTATCCGGCGGAGTAACAGCATGGATGAGCGTACATTACAGGCACTATCCAAAGCATTGGCACATCTCATTTTTTGTAACGGAGCGGTAGAGGGTCTGTATATGGAAAAACTGCGAGCAGGCAAAGTATGTCGATTTGCTGATACGATAAAATTGCAGAATGATCGTAAGGCAGGTAATGGGGTGACTATGTCATTGTGTTGCCTGTTTTTTATGTGCAAAAGTTTTTGTCTTCCTGGATATAATGCTATTGACAATACTTCGGTTAACCGATATGTTATAAAAAAGGAGGAAAAGCTGATGATTATTAATGAATTGCTTCAAAAAGAAAATATGTCAAGATATCGTCTGAGCAAAGAGAGTGGTGTGGCGATGACCACAATTACAGATATATGCAGTGGAAAAGCTGAACTTGACAAATGTACAGCTGGTACTTTATATAAAATTGCAAAAGTTCTTGGCGTGACTGTCGATTCGATATTAGAGAATAATCATGTACAATCTGCGGATTACAGATGTTCTTTTGAAACATTTAAAAGTAATACATGCCATCATGTAAAAGAACTTGGAGATATTGATTTTATAATTGAAACTCTTGAAGCTGATGAAATTAGAAAATTGTACAACAGGCAGTGGTATAGGGAAACCTTATATCTCCTGGCAATGGTTGATTACTTATCCAGATTGAATCATTTGCCAATTTGTACGAATTATAATGATATTCGCAGACAAAAACTTGAAAAGCTGTATTTTCCGGCGGGCGTTCTCGTATCTTATGCAGCAACAGGTGATGAGCGCATAAAAAATGAAGCACTGGCAAACGCAATACCTGAATTTTTAAGATTCAATATTGTAGAAAGCGAGGTGCGCAATGTCTGTTGATAAACCATTCACAAAAGAAAATCTGGATTGCTGCCTGAAAGAATTAGCAAAAGAATTCCGCAAAAAGAATGGGACCAGAGTTCCGGCTGAAATAATACTGATTGGCGGGGCTTCTATACTGATCAATTACGGATTTCGAGAGATGACTTATGATATGGATGCCATTATCAAATCATCAGGTGCTATGAAGGATGCAATCAATACAGTCGGAGACAGACTTGGACTTCCGGTTGGGTGGCTTAATACAGATTTTGTAAATACTGCTTCATACACACCAAGATTGATAGAACATTCAAAGTATTACAAGACATTCTCAAATGTTTTACAGATTCGCACTGTTTCATCAGAGTATCTGGTTGCAATGAAGCTTATGGCAGGAAGACAGTACAAGAATGATCTGTCAGATATTGTGGGTGTTTTGATTGAACAGGAAGAAAGAGGGGATGCTTTAACACTGGAAAGGGTAAAGAAGGCGATTGTTAATTTATATGACTCCTATGAAAATATCCCGGAAAACTCCCGTACATTTATTGAGGCAATCTATGGGAAAAAGGATTTAAGGGCATTTTATAAACAATGTAGAGCAATGGAACTTGAAAATAAGGATATATTGTTGAATTTCCAGGATGAGTATCCTGAGGTATTAAATGATGATAACCTTGCAGATATATTAAAGGCGGCAAGAGAAAAAAAGCAAAAACAATAATCAATATGGGAAGATGGTAATGACTTGCATGCAGCAAAAATATTGTCCCTAATGACAATCACTCGTGAGCGGCAGCCCGATCATTCAGGACGGGAAGCTGGTGGGCGCGGTGACACATGTACTGGTGAATGACCCGACGAGAGGATATGGAATTTTTATAGAGAATATGCTGGATGCAGCGGAGCAACGTTTATATCAGTTTTTGCCAGCTTGCCGGCTGTGCTTCCAATAAAGAAAGTCGAGCCTGACAAAGGCAGATACGAGTCAAACAATTACGATGCACCAGGTGTGGCACAGAATGGAGGGTTAAAATTGGAAAATTGTGAAATCTCACATACAGAAAATACGTTGGGGACGGAATCTATCGGCAACCTGATATTAAAATATTCTCTTCCGGCCATTGCAAGCAGTCTGGTCAGCTCTGTTTACAATATTGCAGACCAGATATTCGTCGGCAATAAAATCGGAGAATTGGAGAACGCCGCAACCAATGCGCCGCACTTGTTTTTCTAACATTCTCTTGACACATCTGTTAAGCGGTGCTATAATTCTTTACAATAAACATATTAAATATGTGGGTATATAGGAAAATGAGAAGCGGGTGACGTCATTCTCAGATGCGTTTCTTTTTTAAATAGCCAGAAACCGAAGTACAAATCGGTTTTTGAATACAATTGCTTATGTAAGAGGAGGAAAAATATTATGAGAAAATGGATGGCATTATGGTTAACTACTGTGACAACACTGGGTGTTCTTACCGGATGCGGTGCGGGCACCGGGGAGTCGGCATCAACCGGGACAACTGTCGCTGCATCCGAGACAACTTCCGCTGCTGCTGAGACGACTGCGGAAGCTGCGGCAGAAAAGAAAGGGACCATTACCGTGGCAGCCAGCGCAACACCCCATGCAGAAATTCTGGAACAGGCAAAGCCGCTTCTTGAGAAAGAAGGATGGGATCTGGAAGTGACCGTATTTGACGATTATGTACAGCCAAACCTGGTGGTAGAAAGCGGTGAATTTGATGCAAACTATTTCCAGCATATTCCGTATCTGGAGAATTTCAATGAGGAGAACAATACTCATCTGGTCAATGCAGGTGGCATCCACTATGAACCGTTTGGAATTTATCCGTGCAAAAAGGCAGCTCTGGATGAATTGGAAGAAGGAGATACCATTGCGGTGCCAAATGACACTACAAATGAAGCAAGAGCATTGCTTCTTCTGCAGGATAACGGTGTCATTACGTTAAAAGAAGGTGCAGGACTGGAAGCAACCGTTCGTGATATTGTGGAGAATCCAAAGGATATCAAGATTCAGGAACTGGAGGCAGCTCAGGTAGCGAGAGTTAAGGATGAGGTTGCATTTGTGGTATTAAACGGAAACTATGCTCTTCAGGCAGGCTTTTCAGTGGCAAAAGATTCGGTTGCCTATGAGAAATCTGATTCTGAGGCAGCAAAAACCTATGTAAATGTGATTGCAGTAAAAGAAGGCAATGAGAAGAGCGAGGCGGTCCGGGCCCTGGTTGATGTTCTGACCTCGGATGCAATCAAAGAGTATATCAATACCACATATGATGGAGCTGTAATTCCGTTTCAGTAAGCCAGTGCTTTGGCAAAAAGAATGAGATCAGAGATTGTCACATGGGAGACAGAACCCGTGTGGCAATCTTTCGTTCATTTTGGAAGCAGGGGTTTGGACGAGGAGGAGAAACATGGAATCGATGATTCGTGCAGAACATATCAGCAAAACGTTTCAGGATAAAAACGGTCAGGTGAACGCGGTAAAAGATATCAGCTTCTCGATTGAAAAAGGTGATATTTACGGCATAATCGGCTTATCGGGTGCCGGCAAGAGTACACTGGTGCGATGTCTGAATTTACTGGAGCGGCCGGAAACGGGAAATATTTATATAGAAGGGAAAAATCTGATGGAGCTTTCTCCGGGAGAACTGAGGAAGGAGCGCCGGGATATCGGGATGATTTTCCAGCATTTCAATCTACTCATGCAGAGAAATGTAGCAGATAATGTCTGTTTTCCGTTGGAGATTGCGGGAGTCAGGAAAAAAGACGCCAGAAAACGGGCATTGGCACTGCTGGAAAGAGTCGGACTGGGGGAAAAGGCGAAAGCATACCCGGCGCAGCTGTCTGGCGGTCAGAAGCAGCGCGTAGCGATTGCAAGAGTCCTGGCCAGTCAGCCGAAGATTCTGCTCTGCGATGAGGCAACCAGTGCTCTCGATCCCCAGACGACCAGATCCATTCTGTCGCTGCTTAAGGAGATTAACCGGGAGTACGGGATCACGATTGTGGTCATTACCCATGAGATGGCGGTAGTGAGAGAAATCTGCTCTCATGTGGCAGTTCTTGATCATGGATGTCTGGTGGAGGAGGGAGCCATCGACGAGGTATTTGAAGCGCCGAAGACAGAAGCAGCAAAACAGCTGATTTTCAATGCATTTCAGATTAACAGCAAATGAGGAGGTAGAAATCGATGCTTGATGAAACCATAAGAGAGATGCTGGTGGAAGGAACCGTTGCGACTCTTTACATGACGCTGGTTTCCACGCTGTTCGGATATATTCTTGGACTGCCGATGGGGATTGTTCTTGCGGTGACGGATAAGACCGGGATCAGGCCGAATCCGGTGGTGTATAAGATACTGGATTTTGTGGTAAATCTGACCAGAAGCATTCCGTTTCTGATTCTTCTGATTCTGGTTATGCCTGTGACAAAGCTGATTGCCGGTCAGAGTTATGGTTCTACGGCAACCATCGTACCGCTGACGATTGCAGCAGCACCTTTTATCGGGCGAATGGTAGAGTCTTCTCTGAAAGAAGTTGACAAGGGCGTGATCGAAGCAGCTCTCAGCATGGGAGCGGATACCTTTACCATAATCTGGAAAGTCCTTCTGGCAGAATCGAGGACCTCACTGCTGGTGGGCGCTACGATTGCGGTCGGAACGATTCTCGGCTATTCCGCAATGGCTGGCGTGGTGGGCGGAGGCGGCCTTGGAGATATAGCAATCCGCTATGGATATTACCGGTATGAAACAGATATCATGCTGATCACGATTGCAATTCTGGTGTGCCTGGTTCAGTTTCTGCAGGGAATTGGGATGATTCTGGCGAAGAAGGTGGACCGCAGACGCGCTTAGAACTGGACAGCCGGGCAGCAATTTGGTACAATTTCGGCATGAAGCAGAAATGGGATAAAGGGGGAGAATTATGCAGAATCTGAGAAAAGAAGCACAGATAAACCATTACTGGGAAGGAATACGGAATGCGGTTCTGAACGGAAAAGCTACCGCAATTGAATTTGAAGCGGATGGAGAATTTTATGTTCGTACGTTTCGTCCGGGAGAGCGTCTGATCCTGCTGGGAGGCGGTCATGTATCCCAGCCACTGTGCCGGCTGGCGGCTGAACTGGGATTTCGTGTTGCAGTGGTGGATGACAGGCCTTCTTTTGCCAATCGTTCGCGGTTCCCGGAAGCAGAAGAAGTGATCTGCGACGATTTTAAAACAGCGATTCACAATCTGAAGATCAATGAAAATGATTATGTGGCGGTGATTACGAGGGGACATCGCTATGACAGCGACTGCCTTCGTGCTATTTTACCAGGAACGATGCCGTATTATCTGGGGATGATCGGTTCGAAACGCAGGGTGATCGAACTGCTGCGTATGCTGGAGCAGGAAGGCTTCAGCCGAACCCTCCTGGATCAGATTCACACACCCATCGGACTCCCGATTCATGCACTGACGCTTCCCGAGATTGCGGTTTCCATTGCGGCAGAGCTGATTCAGTGCCGCAGAGAAACGACAGATCGAAGATCAAAAAGCAGAATGCTGGTGACAGAGCATGTCGATCCGATGCTTCTGCAGTTTCTGGCGGAGGATCCGGAACCCAAAGCCCTTGCTGTCGTATATGAAACAAGCGGTTCCACACCGGTCAAGGCCGGAGCCTGGATGGCGCTGACCAATGAACTGCGGACTGCAGGCACCATCGGAGGCGGCTGCGGGGAAAGTGCCGTGCTTCATGAAGCCCGCGGCATGATCGGAACAGGAAAGAGCCGGACCATCACGGTGGACATGAGCGATGATGTCGCAGAAGAGGAAGGTATGGTCTGCGGCGGT